>DPFD01000171.1:8864-11033 GCA_003534175.1 Chitinophagaceae bacterium | reverse complement strand
TAATGGCTCACTGAAATTTATTTACTCTTTATTTAAGTAATATCCATGACGGAAGAGACTACACAACCACAGGAAACGGTGGAAAAGGAAAACAGTAAATGGTACGTACTTCGCGTTGTAAGTGGAAAAGAACGCAAGATTAAGGAGTACCTGGATAAGGATGTTGTGCGCAACGGGTGGGACAAAATAATCAAGCAGGTTTTCTTACCGGTAGAAAAAGTATATAAAGTGCAGAACGGAAAAAAAGTAATGCGCGAAAGAAACTTTTATCCGGGTTATATTATGATGGAAGTTGCCGGTGATAAACTGAACGACGATATCATCCAGCACGTGAGCAATATCAGCAACGTAATGCACTTCTTAACCGATGGTAAAGGTTCTAAAGGAAACATCATTTCATTGAGGAAAGCCGAAGTGAACAAAATGTTGGGTAAGGTGGATGAAATGAGTGATGCCGGCGGAATGACTATGAGCGAACCATTCATCATTGGTGAAACCATCAAAATCATTGATGGTCCGTTCAATGATTTCAATGGCGTTATTGAAGAAGTGCACGACGAGAAGAAAAAACTCAAGGTTCAGGTGAAGATCTTCGGTAGAGCTACACCGGTAGAACTGAGCTACATGCAGGTAGAAAAAATCGCCTGATGTGATTACAACATAAATTATTCAATCCTGTTCTGTGAACAGGATTTTTTTATGGTACGATGGAAAAAGCCCGGTGTTATAACCGGTGATTGGGCATCAGCTCAGTAACACAGTTCTTAAGATATTATCCATTCATACCCATCGGCATTTTCTGGCGGTATCTTTCATCAAACACTGCTCTAAATCATATCCATCCCAAATAAAAAGTTCGGATATTTGTATCAAATAAGCACACATGAAAAAGTTCTTCATCCTCGTTCCGGCCTTACTGTTGGGCATGGTAGTAATGGCTCAGCCTCCCAAAGGAAAGTCTAAAAAAGGAACAGTATATGGCGCCAACGTTGATAAGTCGGGTGCTATGCCTGCCAATGATCTCACCGGTTTTATGAAAGGCAAAGCGTCGGCAAACGTGAAAGTACAAGGTAAGGTTACCGAAGTTTGCCAGGCAATGGGTTGCTGGATTAAGCTGGAAACGGCTGACGGCCCCGTAATGGTTAAAATGAAAGACCATGCGTTTTATGTACCCATGGCGTTGTCGGGTAAAAATGTAGTCATTGAAGGCGAAGCATCGGTTAAAGAAACTTCAGTGGACATGCTGAAGCACTATGCAGAAGATGCCGGTAAATCTAAGGAAGAAATTGACGCTATCAAGGAATCTCAGAAGCAAATGATGATTATGGCTGCCGGGATTGTGGTGTTATAATCAGTCGATTTAAAAATTTTAAAGCCTCGTCTTATGATGAGGCTTTTTGTTATCGTACATTCGAACATGTTTTCAAGAGTTGCATTTTGTGCATTGTATGGGTTGATGTGGGTTGTTTTCTTTACAATAGCCCGCATTGGTTTTTTACTGGCCAATTGGAACGAGTCTGCCTCAGCCGGACTAAACAATGTATTCGGTTCTATGATACACGGACTGCGCATGGATATGTCGATGGCTGTGTATATATCCATTCCGGTGTTTTTGACCGTGCTGATTTCTGCATGGGTAACGGTGTTGCGTAGCCGAAAAATATATGTGTTCTATACCCTGTGTGTACTGTTCCCGGTATTGTTGCTGTTGTTCACGGATATCGGGTTGTATACATCCTGGCAATCGCGTATTGATGCCACATTCCTGCGTTATATGTCTAACCCCCGCGAGGTTTGGGCGTCGATTTCGCATCTTCCGGTATTCTGGATACTCCTTGGATTTCTGCTCACCTTTCTTTTATTCTCTTTTTGCATGCGGCGGTATATCAATCGTTTCGCCTATCTGTTACAACATCCACAACGTGTAACGGTACAGGCCATTCTGGTGGTGATATGGATGGGGATGATGATTATTCCGTTGAGAGGAGGGTTTCAGCTGGCCCCGCTGAATCAGAGCACGGTTTTCTTTTCCAACAATCATTTTTCAAACCTTGCGGCCATTAATGCGCCCTGGAATTTTATGCATGATGTGATGCACCGGCAGGATGAATCAAAAAATCCTTTTACCTACATGGAGGATGCGGAGGCCATCCGCATAGCAGACAGCAT
>DPFD01000171.1:6708-8827 GCA_003534175.1 Chitinophagaceae bacterium | reverse complement strand
CGGAAAAGGTGGTAGATTTAAAATATAAAGGCGTAGAAGTTACTCCCGGTTTGAATACGCTCATCCGTGAAGGGGTGTATTTCAGCAATGCGTATGCCACCGGCGACCGGACAGACAAAGGGATCGTGGGCATACTGAGCGGTTATCCGGCTCAACCCAGCACTTCCATTGTAAAGATTCCGGCAAAGGCAGCTTCTTTACCTATGCTCAGCCGGGATCTCAATCGTGCAGGTTATCAAACGGCGTATTATTATGGAGGAGAACCAGAGTTCGCCAATATGAAATCGTACCTCATGGAAGGGGCTTTTGCACGTTTTGTTACAATAGATGATTTTGATAAAAAAGACCACAACTCTAAATGGGGTGCCCATGATGGAGTGGTGATGAAACGGTTGCTGGGTGATATGCAACAGGTATCCGCTCCGTTTTTTTACACCTGGCTTACCCTGAGCAGCCATGAACCATACGAAACACCTGTGCCCGCCCGCATAGAAGGCGGAGACCATGAAAGCCGCATGCTGGATGTGATGCATTATACCGACAGTGTGGTTTTTGCATTTATAAACTCCTGTAAACAATTGCCCTGGTGGAAGAATACCCTGGTGGTGATTACCGGTGATCACGGACATCCCCTGCCAAAGCGTACCCTCCGGAGTGATAACTTCAGGATACCGATTTTATTTACGGGAGGTGTGATTCTGCAACCGGAACGGAGGGAAGAAGTGGTTTCGCAGAATGATATTGCGGCATCTATTTTACACTATGCGCAATTGCCTTCCTCATCATATCGCTGGAGCAGGAATCTGTTTCAACCCCCTTATCCGAACAATGCCTTCTTCACTTTTAACAACGGTTTCGGATTTGTATCAGGTGATAGCGTGTACCTGTATGATAATGTAGGGAAGCGCCTGATAGAGTTTAATCATCTGCCCGGTGCATCCGCATTGACAACAGGGAAGGCCCTTCAGCAAATATCTTTCAGGGATTATCTGCAGCGTTAGGTCAGATTCATTTTTTTCAGCCGGATGCGCAACATCCATTTTTCAAATTCCACTGCAAACAAAACTACGGAACCACCAATAAAGCACCACATCAGTTCTATGAAAGTGAGCGGTTGTGTTTTTAGTAATTGATTGGCAAAGGGTAGATACACAATGGCAATTTGCAGCAGGCAGGTAAATATTACGGTGAGCAGCAGGGGCATGTTCGATAAGATATCCTTGCTGAACACGCTGTTTCTGTTGCTTTTAATAGCCAGGATGTGTCCGAGTTGCGCAAAAGAAAGAGTAACAAACACCATCGTTTGCCAGTGTTCAAGGTTTTGATGCACGGCCCATGCCTGCATAGCCAGGGTTACTCCTGCCATCAGTATTGAAATTCGTATGATGTGCGTACCTACACCATCGGCAAATAAACTTTCTTCGGGTTTACGGGGAGGTAGTTTCATCACGAGTTTTTCGGAACGCTCACTTGCCAGAGCCAGTCCGGGCAGGCCGTCGGTAACCAGGTTGATCCAGAGAATATGCACGGGTAGCAACGGAATGGGCAGCTGCAAAATCGGAGCCAGAATCATGATCAGGATTTCAGCAGTATTGCAGGTCATGATGTATTTGATAAACTTCCGGATGTTATCATAAATCCGGCGGCCTTCTTTTACGGCTTTAACGATGGTGCTGAAATTATCATCGAGCAGGATCATGTCTGCGGCTTCTTTACTTACATCTGTGCCGTTGATGCCCATGGCCACGCCGATGTTCGCGGCCTTGAGTGAGGGAGCGTCGTTCACCCCGTCTCCCGTCATGGCTACAAAATGATTTTTTTGCTGGAGCGCTTTAATGATCATTAATTTTTGTTCGGGTGACACACGTGCATACACGCGAATTTTTTCAACTTCCTTCTGAAAGGTTTCCGGAGTCATTTGCCGGAGTTGCTCACTGGAGCGGGCTAAATCACCTTCTTGCATAATGCCCAGATCAGTAGCGATGGCGGTTGCGGTAGCCAGGTGATCTCCTGTTATCATTACGGTTTGAATACCGGCAGTAGCACATTCGGCAATAGCTTGTTGGGCGGATGGCCTGGGCGGATCTATCAGGGCCACTACTCCCGCAGGAATTAAATC
>DPFD01000171.1:167-6699 GCA_003534175.1 Chitinophagaceae bacterium | reverse complement strand
GGCAGTGTTTCAGAAATTTTAAATCCAAAAGCCAGCACACGCATCCCTTTGGCTGACCACAGGTTGCTTTGATGCAGGAGGTGTTCAGTGTGTGTTGAGTCAGCCAGATGATCAGCAATTGATTCCGGGGCGCCTTTGGTGAGCAGGATGTAACGATCACCCATTCGATGAATGGTTGTCATCATTTTCCGGTCTGCATCAAAAGGAATTTCTGCTACGCGCGGGAGAGATGATTTTAATTGAATGAAGTTTTCAGCATCAAAACGTTCCTGTACAAATTCCACCAGTGCCATTTCGGTAGGATCACCGGTTACTATTCCTTCCTCTGTTTTTTTCAGATCGTTGTTAAGTGCCATCACCAGCTCCCATGGAGAGAACTTCTCAAAAACCGGCGGTTCGTTCAGCGGATGAAGGTTTTCCACTTTCATCTTGTTCTCGGTAAGGGTACCGGTTTTATCAGTACAGATAAAATTAACTGACCCCAGGGTTTCCACTGCCGGCAGGTTTCTAACCAGAGCCTGTTGTTTAACCATTCTTCTGGCACCTAAAGACAAGCAAACCGTAATAAGCGCAGGCAATGCTTCCGGAATGGCCGCTACTGCAAGCGAAATAGCCAGCAGCAACATCTTAACCGGTTCTTCTCCCTTTAATACACCTGCTACAAACAATACCAGGCACAACAGCAAAATGGCATACGATAACAGTTTGGTGAACCCTGCCATTCTTTTTTGCAGCGGCGTAAGTTGTTTTTTAGTGCTCAGTAAACCGGCAATTTTTCCAATTTCAGTGCGCATACCCGTAGCCGTTACTATGCCGGTTGCCCGTCCGTTGATTACGAGGGTACTTTTAAACGCCATGTTGGTTTGATCTCCGATGGGAGCGTTCTCCTCGGGTATGGCTTCGGTGTTTTTATCAACCGGTACAGATTCTCCGGTGAGGGCTGATTCGTTCACCCGAAACGAATGAACTTCCAGCAGCCTCAGGTCGGCAGGAACCACGCTGCCGGCTTCCATTTGAACGATATCGCCCGGAACCACGAGGTGTGCGGGAATCAGTTGCAGTTTTCCGTTGCGTATAACATGTGCGTGCAGCGCTGCCATTTTTTTCAGGGCGCGGATGGATGCTTCCGCCTTGTACTCCTGTATAAATCCGATGATGGCATTCATCAGCACAATTACTCCGATGATTATGGTGTCTGCCAGATCTCCAATGAAACCTGAAACAATGGCCACCGCAATGAGTACCAGGATCATGAAATCTTTAAACTGATTGAGAAACAGCCAAACAGGGCTTTGAGGGCCTTTCACCTCCAGTTCGTTCTCACCGTATTCCTTCAGTCTTTTCGCCGATTCATGATCTGATAATCCGTGTCGATTGCACCTGATCTCCTCCAGCACTTTATCAGTATGTAAGGTGTGCCATTGCATGGTGTATTTTTATTGAAAGTATCTTTTTCTTCAAAAGAGTTCAGTTTGCGGGTGTAAGCCGCTGTTTCAAAGATAACTGAATACGAAAAAGCATCCTTGATTCCATATCACTTTTTAATGGACATATATAGGAAGGGTCTTTGAAGGTACATGGAGTGGGAGTAGGAATTCAAGCTGGACTTTTACGTTTCGGCTGAATAGTTTGCCATTGAACACGTGAATACCGTTAGTGTATAGATGATGGTAGGGAGTACGCATGGCATAGCCTTCGGTATGTGGCTATATTTTCGCAGCATTTTTTGCTAATGCTCCCCTTTGGTTTTAAAATGTAAATTCTTCAGAGTCTTAGCCCGAAATGGCTTAAGACTAACCATGTTATTCGAAAGTAGTTAAAGCTCGCTCAGGAGCTGGTCAGGTGCCAGGGCGCGTATCTCACTGTTCTTAAAGTCTTTAGTATTTCGGGTAACAATACAATTCATTTTTGGAATGGTGCTTGCACAGTATATTTGTATTGCATCTTCAACGTCGCTGTATTTCGAACGAAAACTTTTTCTTATAATATCTTCTGTAACTGAAATTACTGTTACGTATTCTAGCATTGAACTCATAACCTCCCGAAGTGCTTTATCATGCATCACACTTTTCAGTATATAGTATGTAGTAGCAAGTGTATGGGAAGATGTAAATAATTTTAAGGACTTTGATTCTGCAAGGGTAAATATTTCTATGGCATATTTACTAAAAGGCTTCCGGTCTCCAATCAAATCAACAATAATATTGGTGTCTATGAAAACATATTTCATTTTAAATGCTTTTGCTTCAGATAATATTGAAGTGCCTTCTTCTCATCGAATTTATCAGGAAGTTTTACAGCACCAACAATCTTTTTAAGTTTTGGCGAAATCTTTTGTTTCGCATTGCTCTCAGTTAGGTTATTCAGGTAGTTTTCGATAATTTCTGACAAACTTCTACCGGTTTCGGCCGCGTATTTCTTTGCTCTTTCTATAACTGACTTGTCAACCTGTAAGGTCAGTTTTGTATTCATACGTAGGTTTTTTACAAATATACGTATTAGGAGGGATTTTTGAAAGGCTTACCAGTACCCGGGAGGAGGCTTGTAACGTTTGTAAACAGCTGCTGTGTAATGGAAAGGAGGAGATAAAAAAAATGAGGCCGGAGGCCTCATGCACAGATAAGATGTTTGTACACCCTAACGGTTCAGGTTGTCGAAAACCGTGGTGGTGTAATAAGGTTTGCAGGCCATATAGATGCTGTAGCCTTTGTTGGTGGAAATAACTACGTAATTTTCTGCGGTGGAAAAACGGAAGGTGTATTGATTTCCCGCTTCGCTGATTACATCATAATCTACCATACCGTCTCCTTCATTTCTTTTCAGGATTTTATACAAACTGGTGATGGTACCGGTACAATGAATGAATTCATTGTTGTTGATGAACAGATAGTAACTCGGGTAATTAACCACTTCATACTCTTTAGTGATTTTTCCATCTTCACCTATATCAAACTCCTGGCGGGTTTCTGTTGGCCATACCTGGCCTTTTTGTGCGAATGCACCGGAGCTGCAAAGGATGACGATTGCAATGCTTAGAATTTTTTTGAACATGGGATTTAAGGTTTATGGAGCATTAACGTTGCATCAGTAAATCTAGTATTTATACATCAAGGTAAATTGGTTGTACTGGTGTATTGTGCAAAAAATGATGATAAGAACTTGAAACCCTAAAATATACGCCCGATTGCAGTGGAAACCCCGGTGAGGCCCTGTGGAGAGGGATGGTGCCGGAGTTGAAACGAAAAGCGGGGGGCGGTTGATGAGCAGGTATACCCTATCTCGTTCAAAAAATCCACTTAATGCAGGTTAAAGCTTTCAGCACAGATGAAAATTTGTTGGAATGGAAGAGGTTTTGCGCTACTTTTGCATAAAACAACAAAATAGTTGGAAAATTCAAAGACATATTACCGGATTTTAGAGATGTTGAAACGCACTGGCGCCCAATCGGCCCCGGATGTGGCGGGTGAATTTGGCATTACGGTGGAGGGTGCCCGTCAGCAGTTATCTAAGTTGTTAGAACGAGGCTGGGTGGCGCCTGTGTCGGATGTGAAAGGTGTGGGCCGGCCCATTTTGAGGTACAGTTTAACGGAGGATGGCCACCGGTTGTTTCCGGATAACCACCGCGAACTTACGGTTCAGATATTGAATACGGTGGAGCAGGTGTTGGGCCAGAATGCCCTGGATGCGGTGATTCACGCACGGGCCGTGGAGGTGGAACAGCGTTATCGTGCCATGGTGGATGCAGTGGATACGCTGGAAGAAAAGATTGAACAGATTAAGCAAATGCGTTGCGAGGAAGGATATATGGCTGAGTGGAAGAAGGCAGGTGATACGATCTATTTTATTGAGAATCATTGTCCTATAGGTTCGGCGGTGCAGTTCTGTACCGGTTTTTGCAAGGCAGAACTCAATACCATGCAAAAATTACTGGGAGACGGGTATGAGGTGCAGCGTATGGAGCATTTGCCCAATGGCGACCGTAGGTGCATGTATGTAATTAATCCAATAAAAGTGTTGGAAAATTAAGTGTGATTTGGCTTGTGGTTGATGCGTTGCGGCTTAACTTTGCGGCGCTGAAACAGGATAAAGTATTAAAGAATGAAACTCTTGATATTTAATGGTGAGCCCGGGGATTTTGCAGGCAGAACGTCTGCAAAGCTGACGGATTACATTGTGCGTACGGCTCAGGCGGCGGGAATGGAAACTGATGTGATGCAGGTGGGAGCTCTGGGGTTGCCGTTCTTTGATTTTTCGCACCGGCAAACACCGGAGGCCGTGCTGCAGATGGTGAGCCGCTTTAAAGCAGCCACCCACCAGATTTGGTTAACACCGCTGTATCATGGAAGCATGACGGGCATGATGAAAAATGCGCTCGACTGGCTGGAAGTAACCGCAGGCGATGAGCCCGCGTATCTCACCCATCATTTTGCCGGGATGATATGCTGGGCGGATGGCAGCCATGCAATGAATGGCATCATGGCCATGGAAAATGTGGCTAAATCGTTACGTGCCTGGGTGCTGCCTTTTTCTATACCGGCGATGCAACGGTTACTGATACACGAAAACGGAACATTGAACGGTGAATATGCCCGTAAAATTGATTTAATGGTTTCGATGCTGGTGAATGCACCAACACTGCAACCGGCAGTTCATGTATAAAGTAAATGATTAAAAATATGATTACTGTTTCTGATAGCGCTAAAGCTTTTATTCTGGATCAACTGGAAAAAGATTATCCCGGTGGCAACCACTTTGTGCGCGTAGGCGTGAAAGGCGGCGGCTGCAGCGGATTGGAGTATGAGCTGAAGTTTGATGATCAGCCTCGTGAGGGTGATGNNAAGTGTATGAAGACAAAGGGGTGAAGGTTGTGGTGGATATGAAGAGTCTGTTGTATTTATTTGGTACAGAACTGGATTATACCGGCGGGCTCAACGGAAAGGGACTCGTATTTAAAAACCCGAATGCTACACGTACCTGTGGCTGCGGAGAAAGTTTCGCAGTTTAAAACAGAAAAGAAAAATGGAAAAAGAAAACCAGTTATTAGAAGAGATTGCCAATTCGGAATACGAATACGGATTTGTAACCGATATTGAAACGGATAAACTGCCCGAAGGGTTGAATGAAGATACCATACGCTTCATCTCTGCCAAAAAGCAGGAACCTGAATGGTTGCTTGAGTATCGTTTGAAAGGATATCAGGCTTTTCTGCGTTCTAAGATGCCCGAGTGGCAGAACTTTAAAATGCCTGAAATAGATTTTCAATCGATTTCTTATTATGCCGAACCCAAACCTAAAAAGCAATTGCAGAGTTTGGATGAGGTAGATCCGGAACTGCTCGAAACTTTTGAGAAACTGGGTATTCCGTTGAACGAACAGAAGTTACTCGCCGGTGTGGCGGTGGATGCTGTGTTCGACAGCGTATCAATTGCTACCACCTATAAAGGCAAACTCAAAGAACTGGGCATTATTTTTTGCTCCTTCAGTGAAGCTGTAAAAGAGCATCCTGAACTGGTGAAGAAATATATGGGCTCTGTGGTGCCTCATTCCGATAACATATTCGCCTCACTGAATACCGCGGCGTTTTCTGACGGCTCGTTTGTATATATTCCTAAAGGAGTTCGCTGCCCGATGGAACTGAGTACCTATTTCAGAATTAATGCCCAGAATACCGGACAGTTTGAACGTACCCTGATTATTGCGGATGAAGGAAGTTATGTGAGTTATTTAGAAGGATGTACAGCACCCCGCAGAGATGAGAATCAACTGCACGCGGCTGTAGTGGAACTGATTGCGATGGAAGGTGCTGAAATTAAATACTCCACCGTGCAGAACTGGTATCCGGGCGATAAAGACGGTAAAGGAGGGATTTACAATTTTGTAACCAAGCGCGGCATTTGTAAGGGCAGAAGATCACGCATATCCTGGACGCAGGTTGAAACAGGTTCAGCCATCACCTGGAAATACCCGAGTGTGATTTTGCAGGGCGATGATTCAGAAGCAGAATTTTATTCTGTTGCCGTTACCAAGAATAAGCAACTGGCCGATACCGGAACAAAGATGATGCACCTCGGAAAAAATACGCGCAGCCGTATTATTTCGAAAGGAATTTCTGCCGGACAAAGCCACAACAGTTATCGTGGTTTAGTGTATGTGGGTCCGAAAGCCGACTATGCCCGAAACTTCACTCAGTGCGATTCATTGTTGCTGGGCGATCGTTGCGGCGCGCATACCTTTCCGTACATAGAAACTAAAAACAAAACAGCCACCATTGAACATGAGGCAACCACTTCCAAAATTGGAGAAGATCAGGTGTTTTACCTGAATCAGCGTGGTATTGATGATGAAAAGGCTGTAGCACTGATTGTGAATGGTTATGTGCGCGACGTAATCAATCAGTTGCCTATGGAATTTGCCGTAGAAGCTCAAAAGCTGCTGGCCATTTCACTGGAAGGCAGTGTAGGTTAAACTTTAATAATAAACATAGAAATACAACGCAACATGTTATCAATAAAAAATCTGCAGGCGCAGGTAG
>DPFD01000171.1:0-148 GCA_003534175.1 Chitinophagaceae bacterium | reverse complement strand
CATGCCATCATGGGGCCGAACGGTTCCGGAAAAAGCTCACTGGCCTCTGTGCTGGCCGGAAGAGATGCGTATGAAGTTACTGGAGGCGAGGTTGAATTTTACGGGAAGGATTTGCTGGAGCTGTCTCCGGAAGACCGTGCCCGTGAAG
>DPFD01000010.1:1549-4090 GCA_003534175.1 Chitinophagaceae bacterium | reverse complement strand
AGAGAAACTCAAAGGTACATTATTCCACCCACTTCACGAAATAACCGCTGCTTGCCAGTCCGGGCAATGGCTTCTGTTCTTTGAAAATTCCATACAGGGTACTCCCGGTGCCACTCAGCGACGCATAAACCGCCCCCGATTCGTACAAGGTATCCTTGATGTGTTTAAGCACGGGATGAACAGCAAACACCGGAGTTTCAAAATCATTCACGAGGGTATTTTTCCAATTATCCGGCGACTGGCGGATGATATGCTCCAGATCAACCGGTTCACTGAACTGTTTCAGCATTTTAAACGCCTCGGCTGTACTCACAGATAGACCGGGATTAATTACCACAAGTGCATACCCTTTCAGATTAAAATCAACCGGTTGCAGTTGTTCGCCTCTTCCGGTTCCTATACAGGGTTGGTTTTTCAGAAAAAAGGGACAATCACTTCCCAACTCCAATGACAGATTATGCAGCATATCTTCGTTTATTCCTAACCGGTAGTAACTGTTTAGTAGCTGAAGGGTAAACGTACCATCGGAGGATCCTCCGCCCATTCCACCTCCTGCAGGAATGGCTTTATGCAAATGCAACACCGTAGGTGGAATTTGAGGGTGTAATGCTTTTATCAGATGGAAGGCTTTTTCACAAAGGTTTGTACCGGGTGCATTCGGTAAATCGTTTCCGGTTAACCGGAATTCGAGTGGAGGCGCATCGGGTTGCTTGTTTTCTAAGATTTCAAGCACATCGTGCAGAGGTATAGGGTAGAACAGGGTTTGTACGTTATGGTAACCATCTTCCCTGCGGCCTGTAATGCGCAGACCTAAGTTTATTTTAGCATGAGGGAATACTACCATGGCATTGAGTGCAGATCCTTATTTAGACGCTCGGCTTTTTATTTCGTCCCGGATGGCAATGGCTTTGCGATAATCTTCATGTTCCAGCACTTCATCCAGCAGGGCCTGTAATTCTTCCAGTGACATTGATTTCAAATCGCTGTGCTCAGCAGATTCGGATGCAGTGAGTTCTTCTTCCTCTTTCGGATATTCGGGCAGTTCGCCGGTACTTCTGTTGGCTTTGTCGATGATGGATTCATACGTATAAATCGGGCATCCCATTCTTACGGCCAGTGCCAGGGCATCAGACGTACGGGAATCAATTTCTATGGTATCATTTTGTGAAGTACAAACCAGTTTGGAGAAAAAGATGCCTTCCTGCAAATCATTGATTACAATTTCCACGAGATCAATATTGAACGCGTTCATGAAGTTCTTCATCAGGTCGTGCGTTAGGGGGCGTGCCGGATTCATTCGCTCGATGGCGATGGCGATGGCCTGTGCTTCGAAACTTCCAATTACAATCGGCAACCTGCGCAGTCCGTTGATTTCACCCAATACCACGGCGTAGGATTGCGTTTGTGTAATGCTGTGCGATATCGCAATGATTTCCAGTTCTATCTTTTTCATCCCGTCGGTGCAAATATGAATGTATGTGAGGCAAATATAAACAAAAGCCTTTCAAAACAAATTCGAAAGGCTTTTGAAAACGAGTAGTTATGGCTTGAATTAAGCAACTCCTTTTATTCGCTTCACTTCGGCAATGATTTTGGGCATCACTTCAAACAAATCGCCCACTATACCATAATCTGCCGCCTTGAAGAAAGGAGCTTCAGGATCTTTATTGATGACCACGATGGTTTTACTGCGGTTCACGCCTGCGAGGTGCTGAATGGCCCCTGAAATACCAATGGCAATGTACAGATTGGGTGCAATGGCCAACCCGGTTTGTCCTACATGCTCATGATGCGGGCGCCAGTGGATATCGGCAACAGGACGGCTACACGCTGTGGCTGCGCCCAGTAAACCGGCCAGTTCAGTAACAAATCCCCAGTTTTCAGGTCCCTTCAATCCACGTCCGCCGCTTACTACAACAGAAGCTTCACTGAGTGGAACTTCACCTACCACTTTATTCACATTAGTAACGGTAACTGCCGGTTGAGCAGCACCTACTTCCAGTGGTTGAACGCTGACATTGCCTGTGGTGGTGGTAACAGCAAAGGCGTTTGGATTTAAGGCAATAATTTTTTTATCGGTCAGGATGTTCACATGAGCAAATGCCTTTCCGCTGAAAACCGATTTCTTAACTGTAAAACCGTTAGTGGTTTCCGGCAATGCAATTGCACCACTTACCAACCCGGCTTTCATGCGGGCGCTTAAACGTGGAGCTACGGCTTTGGCAGTAGTGTTGTTAGAGAAAATGATGATGCCGGCATTGAGTTTGTCGGCAGCTTCGTGTAATACTTTCGCATAAGCCTGGGCGTCCATTGTTTTAAGGGATGCCTGTTCAACCACGTGCAATTTACTGATACCGTAGTTACCCAGTTGGGCAGCATCAGACGGTGTTTCGCCTAATACAATGGCTTCGGCAGTGGTGCCGGTTTGTTGTGCAAGGGCTGCTCCGTACGCGGCAGCTTCAAAAGATGATTTCTTTATCGTTCCTTCACTCTGATCTATAAATACTAATACCATAATATGGTGATTTAATTTTTTTTAAA
>DPFD01000010.1:220-1525 GCA_003534175.1 Chitinophagaceae bacterium | reverse complement strand
AGGTTGATCGGCCGGTACCAGTTTCACACCTGCTTTGGCAGGAGGTAACTCAAAGCGCTCGATAGAAGTTAGCGCAGCGGTGCTGTCGGCATCCACCACTTTCAGGGGTTTGGTTCTTGCTCCCATGATACCTTTCATATTCGGGATACGCTGTTCAGCCATTCCCTTCTGGCAGCTAACCACTACCGGTAGTGCTGCTTCATTGGTTTCTTCACCTCCTTCAATTTCCCGCACAACGGTTGCTTTGCCACCCGCTACGTTTAATTGTGTGGCATGGCTTAAGAAAGGCACTTCCATCAATTCGGCAATCATGCCCCCGATTGAGGAGCCGTTGTAGTCGATGGTTTCTTTACCGGTTAATACGAGGTTGTATCCTCCGGCTTTGGCAAACTGTGCAATTTGAGCTGCTACCTGAAAAGCATCTCCGCTCTCCAGATTAACGCGGAACGATTCGTCGCCTCCTAAGGCAAGCGCCTTACGCAGGATGGGCTCAGCATCTGCGCCTCCTACGGTAATCAGGTGAATGCTCACTGAAGCGTCGGCCTCTTTCAGTTCAATCGCACGAACCAGGGCATACCACTCGTCGTAAGGATTGATAATCCACTGCACACCATCGGCAGCAAATTTCTTATTGTTATCTTCGAAAGCTATTTTTGCCGTTGTATCCGGCGTTTTGCTGATGCATACCAGTATTTTCATCTATTGTACAATTTTGTTATAAAAAGTTGTTTATGCAACTAAGGGCAAAGTTAGTGGTTGCAAAGATAGTTTATTCATTTTTTTTAGATTTTAGATGAGCAGAAAAAATAAAATATTAGAAATGCTGGAAAAGAATCCGGACGACAGTTTTCTGCTGCATGCGCTGGCCCTGGAATACACGGCGGAAGGTGAAAACGATCAGGCGATTCACACTTTTGAACAATTATTGAAATTCAACCCCGGGTATACGGGTTCCTATTATCATTTGGCGGCATTATACGCTGCATCCGGAATGCGGGATCAGTCTGAACAAACCTATAGAAAAGGTATGGAGCAGGCTTTGGCTAAGGGAGAGCAGCGAACCTACCATGAATTACAATCGGCACTCAATATGCTGCTGGAGGAGGATGAGGTATGAAAAATCTCGTGCAATCATTTCAGGATTATGTGCAGGCGCATCAATTGTTTCCCCGTTCCGCCCATGTATTGTTGGCGGTGAGCGGGGGTGTGGATTCCACGGTGCTGGCACATCTGTGCAAGGCGTCGGGATACTTTTTTAGTCTGGCACACTGCAATTTTAAATTACGAGGGGCCGACAGTGACGAA
>DPFD01000010.1:0-170 GCA_003534175.1 Chitinophagaceae bacterium | reverse complement strand
TGTATGTGCAACAGTTTGATACCGCTGCCATCGCCTCTGCCGAAAAGATATCCATTCAGGAAGCGGCCCGTAATCTCAGGTATGCCTGGTTCAGGGAGATGATTGAATCCGGCACACATCCCGCGGAATATGTACTCACGGCACACCATGCCAACGACAATGCTGAAACC
>DPFD01000162.1 GCA_003534175.1 Chitinophagaceae bacterium | reverse complement strand
CCGTTGCCTGATCGGCCGGCCGGTAGTATCGCGCCCCGGTCTTTTATGGCCACACCGTACACACGGCTTTTCCCTTGGGTAAACAATCGCAATTCATCGCCTACAGTATTTGCCATCAAGTGTACCGGACTCATCCTACCACCTGCAATGCTGCCCCCTCTGGGTTGTACGGTACTGTCTGCCGTGCAATACATCCTCCTCTCTGTTGCCCGTTCATACCATGAGTTACCCACAATTCCATGCATGGATGGGAAGGCCCCGGTGAAAATACTGGCATGTCCGGCAGCTGTTAACGATGGGGTGAAGGGAAAATAAGTTTGCTCATAACTGTACCCCTCCTGCATTAAACGCTTGAATCCACCCGGGCCATAATGAGGCAGAAAGCGGTAGAGGTAATCCCATCGCATTTGATCTACCACCACTCCTACAATCAGTTTTGGGCGTTTCACATCAGCAGCGGGAGTTTGTGCTGTAGCGGAACCGGATAATGCCCAAAGGCAAGTTATAAACAGATAAAAACAACGCATTTCAAAGGTTTTGCCTTGCAAAGATACATCGCAGTCGCTTCTTCACCGGCTCCACGGTTGATGAACAGATGATGAAATTGTTATAAATTTGCACACTTTTATTTTCAAACCCCTGGTTGGCAAGTTACGTTGTAGAACAGGTAAAAATTCTTCGCGATGGATGTTTTCGAGAAACTAGTGAAAGATGGCGGGCCCATTGGCCAGCACATGGATCGTGCCCATGGATATTTTGCATTCCCTAAACTGGATGGTCCGCTCGGACCGCGCATGCAGTTCAGGGGTAAGGATATGATTGTTTGGAGCTTGAATAATTACCTCGGGCTGGTGAACCACCCCGAAGTTCGTAAAGCTGATACGGAAGCTGCGGCCAAGTACGGTATGGGTAACCCGATGGGAGCCCGTATGATGAGTGGAAACACTGCACAGCATGAAGCGCTGGAACAAGTAATCAGTGAATTTGTGAATCGTGAAGATACCATGCTCCTGAATTTTGGTTATCAGGGTATCATGAGTTGTATTGACGCACTGGTGAACCGCCGGGATGTGATTGTGTATGATGCAGAATCACATGCCTGTATTGTAGACGGGGTTCGCCTGCACATGGGGCATCGTTACGCCTTTAAGCATAATGATATTACAGATTTTGAAAAACAAATGCACCGCGCCAAAGAGATGGCCGCTAAAAACGGAGGGGGTATCCTGGTGATTACAGAAGGGGTGTTTGGTATGGATGGTGAACAAGGTATCCTGAAGGAAATTGTAGCATTGAAGAAAAAATTTGAGTTCAGGATATTAATTGATGATGCACACGGATTCGGATATATGGGGCCAACCGGTGNNGGTGCAGGTGCAGATGAGGCACAGGGTGTTCAAAAAGATATTGATCTCTACTTCTCCACCTTTGTGAAAAGTATGGGAAGTATTGGTGCTTTTATCAGCGGGCCCAAAAATGTGTTGAAATACCTGCGGTACAATGTACGCAGCCAGATTTTCGCCAAAAGCCTTCCCCTCGTTATTGTGGAGGGTATGCTCAAACGCATGGAGATGGTGAAAACCATGCCTGAACTCCGTGAAAAATTATGGGCCAACGTAAAACGCCTGCAGGAAGGTTTGAAACAACGCGGATTTGACATTGGAAATACGAATAGTCCGGTTACGCCTATCTATATGAAAGGCGACGTTCCTGAAGCTACTGCGATGGTGATGGACCTTCGCGAAAACTATCACATTTTTTGCAGCATTGTGGTGTATCCGGTGATTCCTAAAGGAGATATTATCTATAGGCTGATCCCCACAGCTGCTCACAGCTTTGAAGACGTGAATCAAACATTGGAAGCCTTTGAAGCCACCAAGAAAAAACTGGATGCCGGTGCATACAAAGTGGCCGACATTCCCGATATGGCTGAAAAATAATGAAACTCACGTTTAAGTGTATACGAAACCGGGGCCTGGCTCCGGTTTTTTGTTTTTACGCCAGTAGAGTCATTTTGAAGGAATGCTTATGTCTTCATGAAGATGCTGCTACCAGTCATACTTAAAACTATTCAGAAACGTTTCGAAAGATACCGTGGGTTGCTGTACAAAATACTTCAGCGGAGGTTCCAGTTGTTTGGCCGTGAGGTAGCCTGATAGTGGCGAAGGACTACCTTCCGGCCCATTCAGAAAAACAATGGTGGGAAAGGCGGGTTCACCGCGTGTAAGGTACAGCGTGAGTTCGTGTATTTTTTCTGATGCACGGTATCGGTAAGTTTTACCATTGAAAGTTACCGGCTGCCGGTATTCACCATCGAAAGAAACAGCATAGTAATGTTCATTCACATACCTGACCAATCCGGAATGCCGGAATGTAGAGCGTTCCATTTTTCTGCCCCAGCCGCACCAGGAAGTATGCATATACATCAGTATCGGCCGGGGTTCTCGCTGAAACGCCTGTTCAACATCGCTCACAGACATCCAGCGGATGCGTTCACGCTGCTCCAACGGTTCAGGTGATATATTGAATTGCAAGGCAGTGAAAAATAATAACCACCAATGCATGATTTGTTTGTAGTTTAGTACATTCAAATGTACGCCATGAGGAATATTGTTGTAGCGATTACCGGTGCCAGCGGCGCAGTATATGCATCTCTGTTGTTGAAGAAACTCCGACGTTTAGAATCCGTTGTCCAGCAAGTTGCTGTGGTGATGTCGCCGAACGCTGAAACCGTGTGGCAAACTGAACTGGGGAACACTGAATATACCGAGATTCCCTTCAAACGATATGACACCTATGATTTCAATGCGCCGTTTGCATCAGGTTCGGGTAGATTTGATACGATGATTATCATCCCCTGCAGTATGGGCACGATGGGCAGGATTGCACAGGGCATTTCAAATGATCTGGTAACCCGCGCTGCAGATGTGATACTGAAAGAACGGCGTAGGTTGATATGTGTGGTACGCGAAACACCGTACAACCTGATTCATGTACAGAATATGGAAAAAATGATTCTGGCAGGAGGAATAGTTTGTCCGGCCACCC
>DPFD01000123.1 GCA_003534175.1 Chitinophagaceae bacterium | reverse complement strand
TTTGTACTGACGGAAAGGTCCGAGGAATGCCGCCATTTCAGCGGAGGTTTTATAAGCAGTACCCGTCATGATGGCTGTAATACCACCGGCAATACCGCGGGCCTGTTCGCTGTCATAAGGAATACCGCTCACCATCAGCAGGCTGCCGAGGTTGGCATAACCTAAGCCAAGGGTGCGGTAATCAAAACTAAGTTGAGCAACTTCTTTTGATGGGAACTGCGCCATCAGCACAGATATTTCGAGCACTACAGTCCATAAGCGGCAGGTATGTTCAAATCCGGCCACATCAAACGTGTTGGTATCTTCATTGAAGAAACGACGCAGGTTCACGCTTGCCAGGTTACAGGCGGTGTTATCGAGGAACATGTATTCGCTGCACGGGTTGGAAGCGCGGATGGGGCCTCCTTCCGGACAGGTATGCCATTCGTTGATGGTGGTATCGTATTGTGTGCCCGGATCAGCACAACGCCAGGCGGCATAGTTGATTTGATTCCACAAATCACGCGCCTTCACGGTTTTCATGGTTTGTCCGGTACTGCGGGCTTTCAGTTCCCACTCACCGTCTGCATCCAGAATTTTAAAGAAGCTGTTGGGGATACGCACAGAGTTGTTGCTGTTTTGTCCGCTCACCGTACGGTAGGCTTCTCCTTCGTAATCGCTGGAGTAACCGGCATCAATGAGGGCCGCTACTTTTTTCTCTTCATTTACTTTCCAGTTTACAAACTCCAGAATTTCCGGGTGGTCGAGGTCTAAACAAACCATTTTAGCTGCACGGCGGGTAGTGCCTCCGCTCTTAATGGCTCCGGCTGCGCGGTCTCCAATTTTCAGAAAACTCATCAGTCCGCTCGATGTACCACCGCCACTGAGTTTTTCGCCTTCACCGCGGATGCTGCTGAAGTTGGTTCCTACACCACTTCCGTATTTAAAGATGCGGGCTTCACGTACCCAAAGGTCCATGATGCCTCCTTCGTTTACTAAATCATCTTCCACACTTAATATAAAACAAGCATGTGGCTGAGGGCGCTCGTAAGCGGAGGTTGATTTTTTCAGTTTACCATCGGCCTGATCTACAAAATAATGGCCCTGTGGTTTTCCGGTAATACCATACACTTCGTGCAAACCGGTATTGAACCATTGCGGACTATTCGGAACGCAGGCCTGGTTCAGGATAGAATACACGAGTTCATCATAAAAAATCTGCGCATCATTTTCTGAAGCAAAGTAATTGTTGCGTTCGCCCCATACCCTCCAGCAATGCGCCATGCGGTGGGCTACCTGTTTTACGGAAGTTTCTCTACCAGTAGTACCATCGGGCTGAGGCACACCGGCTTTACGAAAATACTTTTGCGCAAGGATGTCTGTTGCAATCTGGCTCCAGGCTTTTGGAACCTCTACATTGTCCATTTGGAATACCACCTCGCCGGATGGATTCTTAATCACTGAAGTCCGGTAGTCGTATTCGAACATTTCATACGGACTCACCCCATCGCGGGTGAATTGGCGGCTAAACTGTAGGGCGTTTGCCGTTGCGGGTGTTTTAATGGGCATATAATTTAATTAGTCAGTTAGGTAAATAAATATCTCATGTGAGGAGAACGAAAATATCTTTTCAAAACCAACTCTCACAGTCTATTCTATCAACAGCTTGTGGAAAAGTAAAATCGTTTTTTTAGGAGTACACGAGGATATTGAATTGTGTGCGTTGTCCACGAATGTGGATAGATAAAAAATTTTTTTTTTGAAAATTCAGACTAATTCTCCTACCCGAATTTACCGAAAAAAAGAGGGGTTTAATTCACACCGGTTAACTTTGCTTAACTTATATGAGAGTAATCATACAACGCGTAACCAGCGCGTCTGTTCAAATTAACGGAAACCCGCATGCAGCCATAGGTTCAGGCCTTTTGGTGCTGGCGGGCTTTGAAGCTGCCGACAACTCCGAAGAGGTTTCCTGGATGGCACATAAAGTGTTGAATATGCGTCTGTTTAACGATGCGGCCGGAATACCAAATTGCAGTGTGGTGGAACAACAGGGTTCTATTCTGGTAGTGAGCCAGTTTACCCTGCACGCCCTTACTAAAAAGGGAAACCGCCCCAGTTATATTAAAGCGGACCGGCCCGAGGTTGCCATCCCATTATATGAAGAATTTATACAGGTGTTGAAACAGCAACCCGGCGTAACCATTGCCACCGGAATGTTCGGTGCTGATATGCAGGTACAGCTGGTAAATGATGGCCCCGTAACCATATTTGTAGATAGTTTAAACAGAATGTAATATGACCATTGAAGAAGCACAACAATCCGTAGATACTTGGATAAAAACCTATGGCGTGCGCTATTTCGATCCACTCACCAACCTCGGTATTTTAATGGAAGAGGTGGGAGAGATGTCGCGCATTATGGTGAGAACCTATGGTGAGCAATCATCTAAAAAAACAGATAACGGTGTTTTGGCCGATGAAATGGCTGATGTGCTGTGGGTATTGCTTTGTATGGCCAATCAAACAGGGGTGGATCTTACCGATGCACTCCAAAAAAATATGGATAAGAAGACTCAAAGAGACAGCCAACGGCATCTCAACAATGATAAACTGTAGCAGCTCTCATTTTCTGTTGCTCCATCCGTCTATATGTGCGAAAACACCCATGCATTGTAGGTTGATGGAGAGTGCCCGCGCAGTAAATCCATCTCCTTCAATCAATAAATAAATGATTCAGATACCTTTGCGGTTCATTTCAAAACGTGATATATGAAAGTTTTTGGATTGATGATTGGTTTGATGTGTGTGATGCATGCCGGCGCACAACAGCCTGCAGGTAAAGTATTGAGTGGTCCGTGGGCAGGTAATATTACACAACGTACGGCCATGATTTGGCTGGAGGTAGATGAAAACACCGACAAAGTGAGTGTGCGTTACAAAAAAGAAGGCCACCCCGCTGATTCCTTCAAAACCGTTGTGTACCGGGGCGCATTGCAACAAACATTCAATCCTGTGAAACTGGAAATCAACCGCCTTGATATCAACACTACGTATCAGTATGAAATCCAGATCAACGGAAGCAGTATAACGGGGGCTGATTTCAAATTTACTACGCAGGATTTGTGGAAGTACCGGAAACCGGCGCCTGATTTTACTTTCCTGGCCGGAAGTTGTGCTTACTTCAATGAACCGGTGTATGATCGTCCGGGCCGGCCGTACGGTGGCGATTCATCCATTTTTAAAACCATGGCTGAAACACCCGCCGCGTTTAATCTGTGGCTGGGCGACAGCTGGTACACCCGGGAGGTGGATTTTTCATCACCCTGGGGAATGAATTACAGGGTGGCGCTCGATCGCAGCCGTCCGGTGCTTCAACCCCTGTTGCGGGCGATGCCCCAGTATTTTATCTGGGATGATCATGATTATGGCCCGAACGATGCCGGAAAGAGTTTCATTTTTCAATCGGAAAGCAGGGAGATCTTTAAAAATTATACGCTCAATCCATCGTATGGAAGAGATGGTAAAGGCATCTATACACAAATCAGTTATTCAGATGTAGATATATTCATGACCGACAATCGCTATTTCAGAAGTGAGGCGCGATATCCCGACAGCGTGAATGGTAAACCCAATCCGGATAAAACGTATTTCGGCAAGGAGCAGATGGAATGGCTGAAAAACGCGTTGGTACACAGCCGCGCCACGTTTAAAATTATTGCATCGGGAAGCCAGGTATTGAATTTTTCTACCAACTACGATTGCATGTGTTCGTACTCGCACGAGTTTAATGAGCTGATGGATTTTATCAAAGAAGCAAAGGTAGAAGGCGTTTTATTTTTAACCGGCGACAGGCACCACAGTGAAGTGATACAATATCAACGCGACGGAATGTATACGCTGTATGACATTACGGTATCGCCACTTACGGCAGGTGTGGGCAGGGTGCGGGGCAATGAATT
>DPFD01000144.1:4013-4360 GCA_003534175.1 Chitinophagaceae bacterium | reverse complement strand
GTTTCCGGTCCGGATGGTACCCGTACCATCGACGGTAACGGTATCCTTTTATATTAATACTGAAGAAAACAACTACCGCCATGAAGCGTACAATCAAATTCCTGTTCCTCGCCGTCCTGATGGCCAGCGTGTGTGATGTGGCTTATGCTCAAAAGCGTACTACCAAGAAGCGCAACACGAAAAAAAGCACACAAACCAAAACCACAGCCAACATACAACCTACTACCCCTGTGGTAGATACGGTTGCTCAGGTTGCGGCTGCTCCTGCACCTATCAACGACAGTTTACCCATCAGACCGGTAAAAAAATCGTTGAGGAATGATTACGGAGTGGATTATTCAACCCGG
>DPFD01000144.1:0-3975 GCA_003534175.1 Chitinophagaceae bacterium | reverse complement strand
ATCTCCGTGTAGATGATGCTGTGTACCGTCAACGGATCTGGCGCGAGATTGATACCCGTGAAAAGATCAACCACCCGTTTAATTATTCAGCGGATGAAGATAACGGAAACCAACGCTTTATATCTATTCTGATGCAAGCCATTCAGGATAGTGCGGTAACTGTATTCAGTAATGTAGATGATCGTTTCACAACCCCAATGACTAAAGCTGAAGTAGCTAAGGTAATTGGAGGTGAACCTATTGAAGTACCTATCTATAATGAATTGGGTGAGTTAACCGGCACCAAAACGATGGCATCCGAAGTAAACCTCGATTCATTCTATCGCTTCAGGATTAAGGAAGAAGTGATTTTCGATAAGGAATCATCTCGCCTGTTCTGGCGCATTTTGGGAATCGCTCCGGTAAAAAGTATCATTACCAGTATGGGGGTTAACCTCGGCGATTCTGAATTGTTCTGGGTGTACTACCCCGATATGCGTCCGATTTTCTCTCGTTATGATGTATACAACTCTAAAAACTATGGTGGAAGGATGAGCTGGGAAGAACTGTTCGAAGGCAGGATGTTCCATGGCCGCATCATTAAAAGCACCATTGATAATCCCAGAGATCAATACATCAAAAACTACAAGGGATTNNGGTGAAAATGTGAAGGATAAAATCTTCAATTACGAACAGGATTTGTGGGAATATTAATTTATTCCGGATAAAATATAAAACCGCTCTTCTAAAGGGCGGTTTTTTTATGTGTGTTGATTGGGGTCGGTAGTGGAAGGACTTTGCAACGCATGCACGATAAGCCGTGCACGGGCTTTACCCACTACCGCTTCAATCTCTTCCGCAGTAGCAGATTCAATGTTTTTAACCGAACGAAACGTTTTTAAGAGCTGAGCAATGGTTTGTTTGCCGATGCCCTCAATCTGTTCCAACCGAGTATGGAAGGCGCCCTTGCTTCTTTTATTGCGATGAAAAGTAATGGCAGTTTTGTGTACTTCATCGCGGATGCGCCGGATGAGCTTTAAGCTTTCGCTGTTCCAGGGAAGTATGAGGGATTCACTGTCGCCCGGATAAAATATTTCTTCCTTGTTTTTGGCTAACCCTACTACGGTCATTTTTCCTTCCAGTCCCAGTTCACGGATGCTCTCCATGGCGGCACTCAGTTGGCCTTTTCCGCCGTCAATAATCACCAGTTGCGGTAACGGCTGCTCGTTCTTCAGCAGAGCATAATATCTCCTGAATACAACTTCTTTCATTGATGCGAAATCATTGATGCCCTGCACCGTTTTTATATTGAACACCCGATACTGATCTTTTTCAGGTTCTCCGTTTTTAAAATATACCATCGCTGCTACCGGAAAACTACCCTGTACATTGGAGTTATCAAAACATTCAATGTGCCCGGGAAATTCTTTCAGCCGAAGGTCGGTTTGTAACTGTTGAAGTATCTGAAATTTTTCATCGTCAGTTTTTTCTTCCAGTCGCAACATCTTGCGCGCCTCTAATTCACTTTTGAAGAAGTTTACGTTCTTCAGAGATAAATCGAGCAGTTTCTTTTTATCTCCTCCTTTAGGAACGGTAATTTTTATGGAAGGGTTGGGGAATTCAATGCTAAAGGGCAGTACTATTTCAGTGGCTTCACTTTCAAATGTTTCACGCAATAATACAATGGCGTGCTGCAGCACTTCTTCGGCATCTTCTTCCAGTTTTTTCTGTAGGGTGATGGTTTTGGTATTGATAATCATCCCGTCGTTCACCCCCAGATAATTTACATAGGCCGTATCGCCTTCTTCCAGAATAGAAAACACATCCAGCTTGCCCGATGTTGAATTCACTACTACCGAACGTGCCTGATATTGAATGAGGTGCTGGATTTTATCGTTATAGTATGCCGCTTTTTCAAACTCCAGCCTGGCGGCATGCATCTTCATCATTTCTTTAAAGTGCTTCATCACCGGAGCGAGATTGCCCTTCAACAGGTCTTTGATTTGTTCGAGTCCGAGTGTATAATCTTCTTCTGATTGTAAGCCTTCACACGGGCCTTTACAATTTCCCAAATGGTATTCAAGACAAACTTTAAATTTCCCCCGGGCTATATTCCTTTGAGTTAACGGCAGTTTACAGGTGCGCAGCGGAATCTGTTCTTTAATAAATTCGAGCAGCTCCTTTACTTTATGGATGGAAGTGTAGGGTCCAAAATAAACTGAACCATCATTCAGTTTCTTTCGTGTAAAAAACACCCGCGGGAAGGGTTCATTCTTCACCACGATGTAGGGATAGGTTTTATCATCCTTTAAACTGATATTATAGAATGGCTGATTTTCTTTGATCAGGACGTTCTCCAGCAGAAACGCATCGGATTCATTGTTTACAATGGTGAATTCAATGCGCGCAATACGGTTAACCAGTTCAATGGTTTTGTAATTGGTTTTAGTTTTGGAAAAATAACTGCTGATGCGTTTACGCAAATGTTTGGCCTTGCCCACATAAATCAATACGCCGTGGGCATTGTAATACTTATAAATCCCCGGCTGCGCGGGAATCGAAGGCGCTATGGTTGAAAAAGTTTCCGGACTCACTCGTTAAAATCCCATTTAATAATGATTTCCTTATCCACCACAATGTTTCCGTTTTGTTCATGCAGCTGAACCATTTTGCAGGATGAGCCACTGTTCCACATCAATTGCTCCTGCGCATTTTTAGCGGTTTCCTTCATCCAGTAAACCCTCACCACTTTTGAGGTAGCCGGATTTACATACACATCCCATCGTTTCAGGGTGAAGGTGTCGGGAAGGGTGTTGTAGGGCTCATAAGACCAGGTGTAGGTATCCAGAGACTGATCTTCAAATTTTGTTTCCTTGAACAACGATTTAAAATTGGCAGTATCAATCACCGGAGTAAGATAGGGGGCGAACTGTTTTTCAAAATCTTCTACGCGCAACCAGGAGCTGTCGCTACGCCCGTTCTGTAACACAATCATTAAAGGGTTCAATCCCCTTTCACGTATCTCGGCAATCTGCCCCTTGATGTAATTCGTGACGGGAAAATAGTTCTCTGCGGTATCTACCGAAGGTTCGGCCACAGGGGTGGAAACCACAGGTGCTGATACTTTATCTTTACCGGTGCATGAAAACAATGCCCAGATACAAAACACAAGGAGGGAGAATTTCATCCTGCAAAATTACAACAACTATCATCAGTACAACCAAACACTGCGGAACAGGTTGTTAAAAACGAGTGGTAATGCCCATCTTGATACCGATATTGTACAAACGCTCTTTCATCGGGTAATCCTGAATGTAAGTAGACATCAGCTGATAGCGAAACTGAGGCCCTACCTGCAGACGAACCCCTTTCATGGGCTGATAACTGATAAAGGTTTCCACACTGGTATTCATATTGAAACGGCGCAGGATGGTGGCGTCGGCTATGTAATGTTTGTGATCGGCTGATACAATAAACGCATTTCCTCCCGCCACATAGGTTGGCTGAATGGTGGCACCGGCATACCAGGTAATCTGTTTATTGCCTCCCAGTCGTACATCAGCACCGATAGGCACTGAAAACTGCATGGTGCTGCTGTTCAGTTGAATTTCGTTACCGGTTCCAATGGTAGACAGGAACGTAGGACGCGTTTCAATCGTTGGGTTTTGAGGGATATCGGTGTTCATCATAACGGTTGCCATACCGGCATGAGATAAACCAAAGGCGTTGATCTTGTAATTGGTGAAGTTCATTTGCAGTCCGCCCTTTAAACGAACGGTACGATTCAATTGATAATACACACCACCACCCAGTTCAAAGTTGATAGCCGGATTATGAACCAACTCCAGCTCTGTGGTGGCTGAATTGGCAATCAGGGCAGACGTTAAAAAAGACTCCGGGGTGAAGTTGGCGTCATTATGCAACGTACGGTATCCGAATGAAGGAGTTACATAAGCGTGATAACTCCAGGGACTTTTCTTTTGCTTTTTATTCCGG
>DPFD01000044.1 GCA_003534175.1 Chitinophagaceae bacterium | reverse complement strand
CCATAGAAGCGGTGAGCGCCATCCTTTCTTTTGGGTTGAATCAGATGGAATTGCATACCATCGAAGCCAAAGTGTCTCCCGAAAACCGCGGAGCCATATTTTTACTGGAAAGCCTGGGTTTTAAGAAAGAGGCTCATTTCAAAGACCGCATCTACTTCAATCAACGATATTTTGATATGGCTGTTTACACCCTGATAAAGGGGCAGGAGCAATTGTTGAATACTGATTTTTCGGGCAGTTCTCCGGTGTAATGCTGTTCACACATGCAACTACGTGATGTATGATCAGGAGAACAGTTTCAGGGGAGGTTAAATCAATCCAGCGCCCAACGCGATTGAAATCAGGATCAGCATAATAGCTACGAGCATCTGAAGAGAACGCAGTGTCACTTTTTTCAACAGTTTATGTCCTGTAAACGCTCCGGCCATACCTGCTACTGTGGCGCAAATGATTAAGGTAAGGTTTTCAGAAATAGCGGTTTTAGACAACCCGGTAGTATATACCGACAGTCGGGTGATGTCAACAAAAGTTGAAACAACCACTGCGGTACCAATAAATGCTTCTTTCGACAATCCGGCTTTAATTAAAAACGCACTCCTCAGCGCACCCTGGCTTCCGGTAAGTCCGCCGAAGAAACCACTCAGGGCACCGCCTAAGGGTAATTTTTCCTTTCCAAACTGTATGGTGTTGAAATAGGGGATAAGATCCACCAGCGCGAAAAAAATCAGAAATACAGCAATGATCAGTTTAACCGGAAACACTTCTATTACTTTATCCCAGGCAGTATAGGAAAATAGTGGTTCCCAGTGTTGAACGTACAACAGCAACCATGCCCCAAGCAATGCTGTCAGTACAGCGGGTATGCCAAACCGTAAGAGCACGTTTTTGTCTGCATGTTTTCCTACAAGTAAGAGTTTAAAAACGTTATTGAACAAGTGAACGATGCCTGTGATGGTAATGGCCTGTTCAACCGGAAAGAAAATCATCAATACGGGAGTGAGGATTGTTCCTAAACCAAATCCGGAGAAAAAGGTGAGAATGGCTACCAGAAATGCCGCAGTAGAAATAACGATTATTTCCATGGTATGTTTTGGTTAAGAAGTTTTCGGTCAACAGACCAGGCACCACTGCCTTTTATCCACAAGAATATACAACCTACCGTCATCGACCAGTCAGTTCTACTGGCATGCATCCACTCCCAAATTCCCTGTTGATTCAGTATTTCCCATTTAGTGGTGATGAAGGCTACAATCATAATGGCGAATAGTGGAATGACGGCTATTCTGGTAATCAGGCCCAGCAACACCAGGAGTCCGCATATAATTTCAAAAGCACCCACCATATTTCCGAGCAGTTCCGGTTCAGGTAATCCTATCTTTTCAAATCGTCCTGCTCCCCGGATGTGTGGAATCAAAAATTTCTGAATGCCTTCAGAAAGAAAAACGCTGCCCACCAGCAAGCGAATCAACGCGGTAGATCGGGCAGCGTCTGTATTAATTATTTTCCTCCACATTCAGGCAATGTTTGTATAAAATTAAAGAGTCCATTTCAATACGTCACATTGTTTGTAGGATTTATTGAAATCAGGCATTACATCCCGTGCCGCAACAGCATGGTTCAGGTTTTTTGGCATACACTGTAATACTCTTGATGCCGGGCGACTGTTCCTGATAGTTTGCTGCATCTGCTGCACTCAGGTACTGATTCAGAATATCCAGCGGTATGTGAATGGGTTTTGACTGTTGAATCTGAACGTCGGTAAATCCTGCTTTGCGAATGATATCCAGGTACTCATCCTGTAAAATAGCACCGGCAACACATCCTGCATATAATTCAGCAACATTTTTAACAGCTTCAGGTAGCGGTTTTTCAAGCACTACATCAGAAATACTGAAATGGCCGCCGGGTTTGAGTATCCGGAAGATTTCATTAAACACGTTTTGTTTATTGGGCACCAGGTTGAGCACGCAGTTGCTTACCACTACATTGGCAGNNAGAATGAATTCCACGTTTTCATACCCGAGGGTTTGCGCATTCGTCCGGGCTTTCTCAATCATAGCAGGGGTGAAATCAATTCCTATTACACGCCCGGTAGCACCGGTTTCATTTCTCGCGATAAAACAATCATTACCCGCACCACAACCGAGGTCAACTACGGTTTGTCCGCTTTGAATTCCTGCAAACGCAGTAGGCAATCCGCAACCTAATCCCAAATCTGCCTCGCTGTGATAACCTTTTAATCCGTCGTAATCATCACTCATAATATTATATACCTCTGTAGAACAGGCACTGGATCCGCAACAAGATGACTGATTGATATCTTTNNTTTCTCTTTAACCATCGCTTTAATGTTATCTGAATTTTTCATTTTTTTATATTTATTTGGTACAACAATTCAAATGCTCAGTACTTATTTTGGCCGAAAGTTTTCCAAAGTAGTTATTGAGTTTTTCAATGGCCTTAGGATTGATGCAATAGCAAATTGAATTTCCTTCCACCTCACCCTGAATCAATCCCGCTTCTTTTAATGCTTTCAGGTGTTGTGAAACAGTGGGTTGAGACAGAGGCAGTTCGTTTACAATGTCGTTGCAGATGCAGGTATTCACCTTCAAAAGGTATTCAATGATGGCTACCCGGGCAGGATGTCCTATTGCCTTGGCCAGAGACGCAATGGCATTTACTTTAGGTGAAAAATGTTCGGTTTTAGTTGCTCCCATATTTAAAATTATATTGCAATATTACGATAAAGAATGAAGATTCTGGCAAAGGAGTATTAAATTTTTATTTTTATTTGGCTAAATCCAGGTGATGGAAATATACTCAACCGTTACGTGCGTAGCAGAATCAGTGAACTCAGGTAAACGAGGTATAATGAAACGAATACAATGCCTTCCGTTCGGGAAACCATTTTATTACTTCTGAAAACGGGGTAACAGGCTATGGCAACGGCGGCCGCCAGGGGAAGGTCGAGCCATAAAATATCTTTACTCACGTCTACTCCATGGGGTGAGGCAATTGTGGTTAAGCCCAAAATCACGAGAATGTTTGAAATACTGCTGCCTATCAGGTTCCCAATGGCCACATCCCGGTCGTTTTTAATGGTAGCCATAATGGTGGTGGCAAGTTCAGGGGCAGAAGTACCAATTGCTACAATGGTTAAACCAATGAGGGCCTCGGAAACTCCCAGTGACAAAGCAATATCCACAGAACCATCCACTAAAAGGTTGGCACCGAAAACCGAAAGCCCGATCCCTACAATCAATAACACCGAATTGCCGGTGATGGCCAGGGTGCCAGGTTTTTTAAGTAAGGCTTTGGTGCTGTATTCTTCTTCATATTCTTTTTTCAATGAAACGCTTTCCTTTTTACTCATCCTGATCAGTACAACCACATAAACAATGGCGGCTAAAAAAAGGAAAATGCCTTCAATTCTGGAAATCATACCATCCAATGCCATTAAAAATAAAATAACGGCGGCCCCAATCATCACGGGTACGTCCAGCCTGATGCTGAGTTGATGCAGGGGGAGAGGTTTCAGGGCAGCACTGAGCCCCAGGATGAATAGAATATTCAACATATTGGTGCCGGCAATGTTGCCTACCGCCAGCGATCCATATCCTTCAGAAACCGCGGTAATTCCTACCGCCAGTTCGGGCATGCTGGTGCCTATAGACACTACGGTTAGTCCGATAATTATTGGCCTGATACCCATCATGGCAGCTATTCTCGAGGAACTCCTCAATACAAATTCGGCTCCCAGAAGTATGATGATGAGCCCGCCAATGAATATGACTAATGGATGCCATTCCATATTGGGTAAATTAATTAGATTGTTTAGAGTATATAGCGTACCTGACTTATCACTGATATAAGTTCTGTCAAAAATAAGTACTCACTGACTTAAATCAGCTATCCATGTAAATTTATATATACCTTTGATATGTGAAATTCTTTAGAACTTCATTGTGGGTTTTGTGTATTTCGGTCATCACCATGCCCGGTGGTGTACTACGTTTTATTTTTCAACTCCCTGCAGTAGTAGAGCATTTCAATCACCATAATACGGTAGGGGATCCAGTTTCATTTATTGAGTTTATTCATGAGCATCTTTTTGAACAATATCATCCGGATTATGAAAAGAATCATCCGGATCATGAAAAGTTGCCTTTTGATTCCCATGCACATGCCTCGCATGTGGTAACATGTATTCCACATTATTTTACTGTAGATCTCAAGTGTAACTATATTCTACTGCATAAGCCTCAACCACCTCTTAGACAATGGTTGGTAGGCACTGAAATTCTCAGCAACATCTGGCAACCTCCCAGGATGAGTTAATGATTGGTCGCTAAAGACTAGTGAGCGTTGGCATTGATATCGTCATCGGCTCATATTATTCATTGAT
>DPFD01000175.1:165-3227 GCA_003534175.1 Chitinophagaceae bacterium | reverse complement strand
GGAACCACTGCTGTATGTATCAATGGAACATCTCCCGAAATCATCTTTACCGGTAGCAACGGAACAGCTCCTTATACCTTTACCTATAACATCAACAACGGTGCCAATCAAACTATAGTTTCTACAGGCAACACAGCCATGCTGAGTGTTCCTACTGCACTTTCAGGAGTATTCAACTATAATTTGGTAGCGGTGTCAGATGCTTCAGCCACTATATGCAGTACCGCTATAAGTCAAACCGCTACCGTTACGGTTTTTGCCGAATCGGTGGGAGGTACCCTGAGTGGCAGTGCTACGGTATGTGTGAGTGGAAATACAGGAAGTTTAACCCTGAGCGGATATACCGGTACTATTGTTCGTTGGGAATACTCAACCGATGGCGGAAGTAACTATACACCCATCCTACATACTGCAGCTACCTATACTTATAACAACCTGAACACCACCACCATATTCAGGGCAGTGGTTGGAAACGGAACATGTGCACCTGCCTATTCATCCACTGCTACCATTACAGTGCTGGATTTGCCGGTAGGCGGAACCGTTAGTACCTCAACTACAGTATGTGCAGGTTCAAACACCGGCAATTTGCAGTTAACCGGCCATACCGGTAACATTGTTCGCTGGCAGTCGTCGGTGGATGGTGGTACAAACTGGACGAACATTGCCCATACAGGAAGCACCTATACATTCAACAACTTAACTCAAACCACGCTGTTCCGTGCAGAAATCAACAATGCTGCATGTGCCAGTGTATATGCTGCGCCTGCTACCATTACCGTGAATGCACGACCTACAGCTATTTTAAGTGGTACACAATCAATATGTTCCGGCGGAATCGCCAACCTTACCTTGCAGGTAACGGGCTCGGGTACCCTGAGTGGTACACTGAGCGGAGGTATCCCATTCAGCGGAACGGCCCCAACCATCACGGTACCGGTTACCCCTGGAACAACTACGGTTTATACTATTCAAACACTGGATGACAGTCAGTGTAATGCTTTACCGGCTCAGATGACTGGTACCGCAACCGTGACCGTAAACGGATTACCGGCACCTATCAGCGTAACTCCATTGTCTGCAACCTTGTGCGAGGGAACCATTCAATCACTCACCACTGCTGGCGGCAGTGCTGCACAATCCAGTACTTTTAGTTCAGGAAACATTAACCAAAGTATGCCGGATGCGTTTTGGTTTATCGTAACCATTCCGGGTGACGGCAATCGCAACCTGACTGTATCAGGTATACCTGCCGGAGCCATCATTACCGGAGTGGATGTTACCATCAATGCCAATCATGGAAGAACCGGTGATATGATTTTTAATATCCAGGCACCCAATGGCAACAGGCTTAACCTCATCAACAGAAGGGGCGGAAATGGTGATAATTTTGTAAATACTGTTATCAGCAGCGCCGGTGTTACTTCTTTAGGCAGTGCTTCCGCACCGTTTACCGGAACCTTTGCCGCGGATGCGGTGAACGGCTTAGCAGCCGGAGGAAACAGCAGCAACGTAACTACATTCCCTTCATTGTATAGTACGCCCAATGGTACATGGACACTGCGTTACAGAGATGCACAGTCTGGCACCCAGGGTACATTGGTTAACTGGTCGGTAACGATTCATTATACCGTGCCGGCAAGTGTGCCATCGGTATGGTCGCCTGCTACTGATTTATACACCAACGCGGCAGCAACCACTCCTTACAATGGTACATCCGCACTAACTACGGTATATGTTAAACCCTCTACACCGGGATTAAAAACTTACACAGCTACTTTCAGCAATGCGGCGGGTTGCACTACCAGCGCGCAAACAGAGGTGAATGTAAATCCATTACCGGTTGTAAACATTATAGCCGACTATTGCTCTGATCCAGGGTATGTAAGGTTAACAGCCAACGCAACACCTGCCGGCTCCTATAACTGGAGTACAGGAGCAACTACATCCAGCATTTTAGTGGAAGAAGCAGGTGCATATTCCGTAACGGTAACTTCGGCGAGTGGTTGCGTACAAACCGCATTCATCAGCATTGCACAGGAACTTATTGTAAATGGTGATTTTGAAGCAGGGAACGTTGGATTTTCATCGTCATATACATACGTGAACCCGGGTATAGTGAATGGCATGTATCCGGAGGCTACGTATACTGTAAATAGTAACCCAAATTTCAACCANNTCATACTACCGGTAGCGGTAACTTAATGATCATCAACGGTGCAGGTTCTCCTGTAAATATCTGGGAGCAAACGGTAACGGTTTTACCAAACACTACCTATTACTTTTCAGCATGGGCGATGAGCCTGAACAGTGTACCTCCTTATGCACAATTACAATTCAACGTTAATGGTGTAAACGTGGGTACCACGGCAGTGCTTGGCCCCAGAGCTCCAAACAATAATCCTCCGTACGATTGGGTGCGGTTTTATGGAACCTGGACATCAGGCCCATCAACCACGACAGCTGTGGTTAGCATTGTAGACCTTCAGACAGCACTGGGTGGAAATGATTTTGGTTTGGATGACATTTCCTTTGGTACATTATCAACCTTCATCCGACTGCAATCAGCTCCGGGTACCGATGCACAAACACCTTGTGTTAACACTCCAATTACCAATATTGTGTGTTCTGTGGGAAGTAGTGCAAGCGGGCCCATCGTAACTGGTTTACCTCCGGGAATTACAGGAACGTTCAATGGAGAAAATTATACCCTCAGTGGTACACCTACTGTTGCAGGAGATTATACTTATACCATCACTACTTCCGGTTCATGTAATCCGGTATCAGTAACCGGTACCATTAACGTAAGAGAGCAAACCATTGAACTTACCAGCGGTAGTAATCCGTTACTGGCTTGCCGCAACGTACCTATTACACCAATTGTGTTTACAATCGGGGGCAGCGCTACAGGAGCCAATGTGAGCGGATTACCTGCCGGGGTTACCGGCCAGCTGGTGGGCAATACTTTCACCATCAGTGGAACGCCTACCAACGTTAACACATTTAATTACACCATCACCACTACCGGTACCTGTATGCCAAAAACCATGACGGGTACCATT
>DPFD01000175.1:0-146 GCA_003534175.1 Chitinophagaceae bacterium | reverse complement strand
CATCACTGTACAATCGGGCAGTGCTACACAAACAAGATGTGTGAACACCGCCATCACCAATATTGTAATGAATGTGGGTGGAACCGCAACCGGAGCTTCTGTTATGGGATTACCTCCCGGAATCAGCGGTAACTATGCCGGTGGAT
>DPFD01000064.1 GCA_003534175.1 Chitinophagaceae bacterium | reverse complement strand
GCGACAGGAGCCGCTTTTTTAGCAGGAGCCGGTGCTGCCTTTTTAGGAGCAGGCGCCGCCTTTTTTGCCGGTGCCGCTTTCTTTGCAGGAGCGGCTTTTTTAGCCGGAGTCGCTTTCTTTGCAGGGGCGGCTTTTTTGGCCGGGGCTGCTTTTTTTGGGGCCGGTTTGGCTATTTTCTTTTTAGTTGCCATTTGTTTTGCTGATTTTTTGAACGTTTACGGTTAAAGTCGCATCGTTTATTTCTATCGCTATACCTTCCGAAATTTCAGGCTCAAATTCAATTGTGTCCGCTAAAATTTCGCGGCAAATATAGTCTTTAAATTGAATCAATGAAGGTTGCAGGGCTTCATTCTGACTGATTTTTACGGAGATACGGTCGGTAAGTTCAAATTGAAGGTCTTTTCGTACGTTTTGGATTCTGTTTACCAGTTCACGGGCGTTTCCTTCGTGCAGTAAATTTTCAGTGAGGGTGATATCCAATGCCACGGTTAAGGAGCCTTTAGATGCTACCTCGTATCCCGGGATTTCATCGGTGAAAACTTCTATATCTTCTTCATATACAGTGAGTTGCTCTCCATCCAGGGTAATTTCCAGCCCGCCGTTCTGCACCTGATTGATTTGGTCGTTGGTAAACCGTTCGATGGTGGCAGCGGCCTGTTTCATCTTCGGTCCCAGCTTTTTGCCCAGCGATTTAAAGTTGGCTTTTGCCTTTTTGCGGATGAAATCGTTACCGGCATCCAGAATTTCGATTTCCTTGATGTTGGTTTCCGCCATAATAATATGTTCCACTTTGCGGATGCCCTCAGCCATTTCTTTATCGAGCGCGGGCACAATGGCTTTCTGCAGCGGCTGGCGCACCTTAATATTCACTTTTTTACGCAGGGAGAGGATGAGTGATGAGGCATCCTGAGCCAGTTCCATCCTTTTTTCAAGTGCCTGGTCAATTACCTGAGGATTAGCAACGGGATACAATACATGGTGTACAGAGGTTGCCTGCTCACGACCGGTTACCTGATTGAGATTGCGGAACATCCAGTCGGCAAAGAACGGAGCAATGGGTGCCATCAACGCGCTGAGTGTTTCGAGGCATTCATACAGGGTTTGATAGGCACTGATTTTATCGGTTTCATATTCCCCTTTCCAGAAGCGGCGCCTGCCTAAACGTACATACCAGTTGCTGAGGTGTACATCTACAAAAGTTTCAATATCTCTTCCGGCCTGTGTGGGCTCGTAATCGTTGAAGTAGCCGGTTACGCGCTGGATGAGGCTGTGGAGGGAGGATAAAATCCAGCGATCCATTTCAGGCCTTTCATTTTCGGGTATGCGTAACTGTTCATAACGGAAACCATCTACATTGGCATATAGTACAAAAAACTGGTAGGTGTTGTATAACGTGCCGAAAAACTTACGTTGAATTTCGCGAATGCCCTCTGCATCAAATTTGAGACTGTCCCACGGAGAGGCATTGGTGATCAGATACCAACGGGTTGCATCTGCACCAAACTGATCCAGGGTAGTGAAAGGATCAACCACATTCCCGAGGCGTTTGCTCATCTTGTTACCATGCTTATCCAGCACCAGTCCGTTACTCACCACGGTTTTATACGCCACACTGTCGAACAGCAATACGCCCAGTGCGTGTAAAGTGTAAAACCAGCCACGGGTTTGATCCACGCCTTCGGCAATAAAATCAGCCGGAAAGTTTTGTTTAAAGGTTTCTTCGTTTTCGAACGGATAGTGCCATTGTGCATACGGCATGGCGCCACTATCGAACCACACATCAATCAAATCAGGTACACGATACATGCGCTTGCCACTGGGGCTTACCAGTACAATCTCGTCTACAAACGGCTTGTGTAAATCCTTTACCCCATTCAGAAAGCGGGCNNGGTGTCATCATTCAATAGTTGATGTGCTTTTTGGATTTCCTCATTCAGCTGAGCGATGCTTCCAATACACATCATTTCTTCTCCGTCTTCCGTTTTCCAGATGGGGAGTGGTGTGCCCCAGTACCGGCTGCGACTGAGGTTCCAGTCAACCATATTTTCAAGCCAGTTTCCAAACCTTCCCGAACCGGTAGAAGCAGGTTTCCAGCGGATGGTTTTATTCAGTTCAATCATCCGTTCTTTNNTTTGATGAACCATGCATCGAGCGGATAATAAATAATCGGTTTATCAGTTCTCCAGCAATGCGGATAATTGTGTTCGTACTTTTCAACTTTAAACGCGCGGTTTTCTCCTTTCAGTTTTACGGCAATATCCACGTTCACATCTACATACGCCGCGTCATCCTTATAATTCTTTACATATCTGCCGCTGAATTCACCCACGCCATCAATAAACTTTCCTTCACGGTCAACCAGGGTGAGAATACCTAAACCATGTCGTTTTCCCACTTTAAAGTCATCCGCACCAAATGCCGGGGCGGTGTGTACTATTCCCGTACCGTCTTCTGTGGTTACAAAATCGCCGGTGATAATCCGGAACGGATCGGCGTCAGGCGTTATTTCCCTGATTTTTTCCAGTGTATTGGCTTCAAACGGCAACAGTTGTTCATATCGTGCACCGGCCAGCTCACTGCCTCTAACGGTGAGGAGTACACGCCATGGAATTTTTTTATCTCCGGGTGCATACGTGCCTTCGTCTATATTCTCCAGTTCGGGTTTAAAAAACCGGGAGAGGAGCGCAGAAGCCAGCACCACATGTACTTTCATTCCGGTGTAGGGATTGAAGGTGCTTACCAGGCTGTACTCAATATCGGGCCCTACCGTTAGTCCCAGATTAGAAGGGAGGGTCCACGGCGTGGTGGTCCATGCCATGAAAAACACCTCTTCATTATTCGAAGCCTCGAACAGTTTTTTCGTTTGTTCCTGTGGGATGGCTTTAAACATCACCACCGCACTGGTATCTTTCACATCTTTATATGTGCCGGGCTGATTGAGTTCGTGGCTGCTCAACCCTGTACCGGCAGCCGGTGAATAGGGCTGAATGCTCACACTCTGGTAGAGGTATCCTTTTTCATACAGTCGGCTCAGGCACCACCACAAACTTTCAATATAGTTGTTTTCAAAAGTTACATACGGTTCTTTGAGGTCAACCCAGTATCCCATACGCTGGGTGATGTCATCCCACAAACTTTTATAGCGCATCACCGCTTCGCGGCAGCGGGCATTGTATTCTTCTACGGAAATCTTTACACCAATATCTTCTTTGGTAATACCCAGTTCTTTTTCAACGCCTAATTCCACCGGAAGTCCGTGTGTATCCCAACCTCCTTTTCTTTTTACCTGAAAGCCCTGCATAGTTTTATACCGGCACACCAGATCTTTCAGGGTGCGGGAGATTACATGGTGGATACCGGGCATGCCATTGGCACTCGGTGGCCCTTCATAAAATACAAACGGGGGACGGCCGGCTCTCAGTTCAATGCTTTTTTCAAACGCACCTTCCGATTTCCAGGCTTCCAGCATCCCTTCGGCGATGGAAGGGAGGTTCAATTGGGTATATTCCGGGTATTTTACAGACATATTCAATGTTTCAACAAAAAAATGGTTCGCAAAGTTAATGAAACCACGGGCTGCATCGTACAGAAGTTTTTAAATGGAACTCAATCGGTTTGTGTTAAAAAAAAAGGGAGTTTTCCACATTTTGGCAGGGTTGGCACAATATTGGTTTTACATCAGCCAACGCTCACCTAAAAATTAAAATAGTATGAAGAACCTTCTTTTAACCATCGTGTTCATCATCCTG
>DPFD01000052.1 GCA_003534175.1 Chitinophagaceae bacterium | reverse complement strand
CCGGTACATCCAATACCTTAATCATCACACTGGCTGAACCTAACTTCTCCTTTATTACGCCTAACCCGAATAATGGAGTATTCCAGGTAAGGGTACGCAACGCTTCCGGCAGCGCACCGGTGCAACGCTTGGTAGCTGTGTACGATGCCAAAGGTTCAAGAGTGTATGCGAAATACTACACGTCTAACCCCGGCACCGCAGTGGATGTGATGCAGGTAGATATGAGGAATGTTGCCGCCGGAAATTACATGCTGGTACTGACTGAAGACGGCAAGTTCGTTCGCTCAGCACAGGTTCATGTGAACAGATAATTCAGTAATTATTTAATCATGATAAGGGTTGCCATTGCGCAACCCTTTTTTTATTTCCACGTTTTGCTGATACTGAAATAAAAAGCACCCCTTACCGGTGCAAATGCTCCCGACATTAAAGATTCATCCGTTTGTTCTGAAAAGGATACAACGGTGGTTCGTTGATTCCCTTGACATACGATTGCACAAAGGGAAGTATGGAGTTGTTAATGTAGAGAAGCTGCTCAGTTGAATCGCCCATGTATTTCTATACAACCAGGTGCATACGAGTGAATGAAACATCCCGCAGGTTCAAATCATTTGTACAAATTGACTGAAAACCATGGTGCCGACAATTGCTATGGTTAATATACTTTGAATAAGCTTTAATGGTTGTAGTTACACCCGATTCATTCATCCGGCAGTTGCAGTAACAGGTATATACCGAGCGGTGAGATTCGCTGAAGTTCAGACAACAAAAAAGCTGCTCCGGATGGAAGCAGCTGTATTTATAATTTTAAAAACCAGATTAGCGGATGTTGTGGATATACTCGTTGCTTTGGAACTGACGCTTCACATCTTTCAGATCACGTAAAATAGAGGCATCGATTAACGTATCTCCTACTTCAAGTTTAAACCCGCCGATGAGTTCATCTTTCACCAGTGTGGTTAACTCAATCTTTTCGAAATGCGCATTTGATTTCACCTTCTCCACAATAGCCTGTTGCATTTCAGCGCTCATAGGCTGTGCCGTTGTGATTCTAACCTCATGAATATTGTTCAACTCATTGTACTGTTTTAAAAACGCAGTAACAATTTCGGGCAGGTTGCTTTCGCGGCGTTTGTTCACCAGCAGTTTAATAAACGCTGCAGTAATAACAGTAACCTTTCCTTCCAGCACGGCAGTCAGGATTTTCTGTTTTTTATCGGCAGAAACCACCGGACTTTTCATCAATGCGATGAAATCGGGATTCGATTTGGTGATACCCTTCAACATTTTGATATCGGCATACACCTGTTCCAACTGACCTTTTTCCTGGGCCAGTCCGATCAGACTTTTTGCATACCGTCCTGCTAAACGTGGATTATTCATGTGCTTTTAATTTGAATGCCTGCCGGCAAAAGAATCAAACCAATTAGTTCAATTTAATTTCGTCGGTTAACTGGCGGATGTAGGTTTCCTGCTCCGGTTTGTTGGATAATTCTTTTCTGAGAATTTTCTCACTCACCTCAATCACCATCTTACCTACCTGATTTTTAATGTCAATCATTGCAGCCATTTTCTGGTTCTGGATAGACGCCTGTGCATCAGCAATAATTTTTGCTGCCTGTACTTTAGCCTCATCCCGTGCATCGTTGATCATTTTATCTTTAATTTCCTTGGCTTCTTTCAGCATTTGTGCGCGCTCTTCGCGGGCAGTGGCCAGCAAAGCTTCGTTTTCGCTTTTCATCTGAGCCATTTCCATCTTCACTTTTTCAGCAGTGGCAATAGCCTCGTTGATGTTGGCTTCCCTTTCGTTCAATCCGTTGAGGATGGTTTTCCATGCAAATTTTTTCAGCAGAAAAAATACAATCAGGAATGCAAGGAGCGTCCAGAAAATTAAACCTACGTGTGGCAATAATAAATCCATGGTATTATTAATTAAGTTTTTTCGATGTAAAGATTACTGCACCCGCCGCCCTGTGCTTAAGGTGCAGTAATGATTTTGTGCAGCCATTACTTCAGAACGGCCAGCAAGCCTGCGATAACCGCGAAAAGGGCAACACCCTCTACGAAAGCGGCAGTCAGGATCATGTTTGCACGAATGTCATTGGATGCTTCCGGCTGACGGGCAATAGATTCAACAGCGCCTTTACCGATTTGTCCGATACCGATACCNNCCAATAGCGGCTAAGCCTGCTCCGATTGCTCCACCAAAGTGTGAGTAACCCAATTGTACTTCCTGTAACAAAGTCATCAAAGTCATGATACTTGGTTTTTATAAATGAATAAAATCTTTATGCCAGTGCGTGTCCGTGTGCATTTTTCTCATCATGGTGGTCATCATGCCCACCTTCAAATGCCTGGCCAATAAACACCGCCGTTAAGTTGGTGAAAATGAAAGCCTGGATAAACGCTACCAGCAATTCTATAAAGTAAATGAAGACAGTAAAGGCAACGGAAATTGGCGAGAATCCAATTCCGGCTACTTTACTCATCGCTCCAAAAATAAATATCAGTGAAACAAAACTCAGGATGATGATGTGACCTGCAACCATGTTGGCAAACAAACGAATGATCAACGCGGCAGGCTTAATAACCACAGCACCCAATAATTCAATAGGAATCAAAATCAGTTTTACCGGCAACGGCACTCCGGGAGGCCAGAAAATATGACCCCAGAAATGGCTGTTGGTGCTGAACATAATTACGATCAGTGAAATAACTCCCAACACAATAGTGAAAGCTGTATTCCCCGTTACGTTCGCCGCACCGGGAATCAATCCGAATAAGTTATTAATGAGGATGAAGAAAAACAGTGTCAGCAGATAAGGCATGTATTTCACCCATTTCTTACCCAGGTTGGGTTTAGCCACTTCATCCCGTACAAATGTAATTACCGGCTCCACTGCATTTTGCCATCCGGTAGGTGCAGAGGTAACACCGATACCTTTTTTGTATTTTTTTGCGATGCCGTTCATCAGCAATACCAGCACCACCAGGGCCAGAATCATCTGAACCACGTTTTTGGTCATTGAGAAATCGTACACCTGACTGCCATCCTGCGCTACAATTTTTCCTTCCTTTAACTCATATCCGTTGTACGCAGCATGGCCGTGTTCAAAACGGGAAGAAGAGAAAACCGATAATCCCTTTTCCGGACTATATAAAATAACCGGCAACGGAATGGTTGCATGGAAATCGCCCAGGGTAAAAAAATGGAATTCATGGGCATCCTTGATGTGGTCTAAGATAATTTTGGCAGGATCTAATTTTTCACCCGGT
>DPFD01000120.1 GCA_003534175.1 Chitinophagaceae bacterium | reverse complement strand
CCGCCCGGTGTACCCGAACCGGACAAACCGAATACATCGTTATTCACGGCACCATCAATGGTGATGTTGTTGAAACGGTTATTGGCGCCGGCAAAAGAGTTGCCATTAGCCTGAGGTGTTAAACGGGTGAAATCCTGAATACTCCTGCTTAAAGTTGGCAGCGCATTGATTTGTTGATTGCTGATGTTGGTACCGGCTCCGGTTTTCTTTCGTGCAGGTGAGGAGGAAGTGCCTGAAACTACAACCCCTTCGAGGCTGGTAGCTGTAGATGCCAGATCACCATCTACCCGGGTGTTCTCACCCAGTGGCAGGTTGATCGCAGACTCCGTAAACGGCGTATACCCAACGTTGGAAATAGTGAGCTTGTAAGGGCCCCCGGGAATCAGGTTCACAAGGTCATAACGGCCACCCTTACGCGAAACAGTACGATAGGTGGTACCGGTTGGAATATGCACCAACTCAACGGTGCTTCCGACCATGGCTTCACCCACTTCATTTTTTACGTAACCGGTGAGGCTACTGGTTGTAACCTGTGCATTAGAGGCAATTGGAATAGCTAATAATAAAGCTATTACAAATAGTAAATTTTTAATATTCATATACTATCGGATTGTTGTAATGCAAAGAAACACAATATTTAATCACAGTAACTGAACTTTTATTAACATATTGTTAGGATTTGCGTGCGTTTGGGGGTTAGAATGATTTGGATGAAGTGTGAGAAGGGTAGAGTAACTTTGCAAAAATTTTTCAAGATGTTAAACACCATTGAGGAAGCGATTGAAGATGTGCGTAATGGCAAACTGATTATTGTAGTGGATGATGAAGACAGAGAGAATGAAGGCGATTTTGTTACAGCGGCTGATAACGTAACACCAGAGGTTATCAACTTTATGTCAACTCACGGACGTGGATTGATTTGTGCATCGCTTACCGAAGAACGTTGCCGCNNGCGAACTGAAATTGCATCCAATGGTGGTTGATAATACTTCTGCCCATGAAACTGCATTTACTGTAAGCATTGATTTGTTGGGGCACGGATGTACCACGGGCATTTCGGCGCATGACCGCTCAAAAACCATACGCGCTCTGGTTGATCCATCTATAACTGCAGAAGATTTCGGCAGGCCCGGACACATTTTTCCATTGAAGGCCAAGAAGGGTGGAGTGTTAAGGAGAGCCGGACATACTGAGGCAACGATTGATATTGCACGACTGGCAGGATTTGCTCCCGCCGGTGCGTTGGTTGAAATCATGAATGAAGACGGTACCATGGCCCGGTTACCCGACCTGTTGAAGATTGCCGAGAAATTCAATCTCAAAATTATTTCTATTAAAGATTTAATTGAATACCGCTTAAAAACGGAAAGTTTAATTGAGGAAGAAGTGCGTGTACAAATGCCCACCCTCTATGGTGTGTTTGAACTCATTGCCTTTAAACAGGTGAACACGGGCGACATTCACATGGCATTGAAAAAAGGCCACTGGAGTGCGGATGAATCTGTTCCGGTTCGAGTACACAGCAGTTGCATGACGGGCGATATTCTGGGGTCACTTCGATGTGATTGTGGTGAACAACTGCATGCTGCTATGCAAATGATAGAATCGGCCGGCAAGGGTATTTTGCTGTACATGAATCAGGAAGGACGAGGAATTGGATTGCTGAATAAACTAAAGGCCTATAAACTGCAGGAAGAAGGGATGGACACTGTTGAAGCCAATTTAAAACTCGGCTTTGGGATGGATGAACGTGATTACGGTGTGGGCGCACAGATTTTGAGGCATCTCGGGGTTTCAAAAATGAAACTCATCAGCAACAATCCTCGGAAACGCGCGGGTTTGTTAGGGTACGGACTCGAAATAACCGAAGCCATTCCCATTGAAATGAAACCGAACATCCACAACGAAAAATATCTTCAAACCAAACGCGATAAACTGGGGCATGAAATTCTGAATAGCCTGTTGCCTTAATCCGCTTTTTCTTTGGTGGCATCTCTTTCATTGCGGCGCTTTATGTTGAGCGCTTCTATTTGCTTTTTGCTTTTGAAGATGTCGGTTAACCGGTTAAAATCTTTACGGTAAGATAACTGCACCCCGGAACGATTGCGTTGCCCAATCGTTAAATCAATACTGGTTCTGTTGAAACCCACTATACGCAGCGAACCATCTTTATTCAACAGCCACTCAATGGTTATGTCTGGTGTAAGCAACCCACGGCGTGCCAGTTGCAATGTGGCCGGGTTGTTGTATTCCAGGTTGCCCCCCACGAGCATGAATAAACGCTTACTGAAATTAAAGGTTAATCCGGCTTTCACATTGGCCTGGAGCTGATTGGCGGCTGTTTGCAGGTTAATGGTGGGGTTGATTTCCACGTAGGTTGACAGGATACCTTTGGTTGCTCTTTCCAGTTCTTTATTCAGCATGTTGGTGAGTAATCCACTCATAATCCCTCCAATGGTGCTGGTGGCAAAGGTGAGGGTGTTTTCAGCAGAGAGGAAAGATTGTGTGCCGGCAATGAAGCTGTTGAACAGCAATAAGCTGGCAACCTGCTTGTACATTTCGGCCTGATCGTTTCTGAAATCAGCCAGTTTTTTTGCGGCGATGTAATCATTTTTAATCTCACTCTTATCGGGCAATTGAATGTCGAATTCAATATCAGGTTTTTGAAGAACCCCAGTGAGTTGTGCCACAATTCGTACATCTTCCCGCTGGCGATAACCACCGGCAGTGGCCAGCACACTCACATCCACGCGTTTTGCGATGTATTCTGCCTCGATGTCGATGATGGCTTGATACGGATCTCCGTTCCAGGATATGCTTCCACCTTCATTTAAGAGGAAAGGCTTTTGCAGAAAGGTTTGAAAATTGAAATTGTATTCACCTTTGGTGAGTACATAACGGCCACGCATAGATAGTGGTTCTTTGTTCCCTACACGGATACTCAAGTTTCCGTTCCCTTGTGCTTTCAAAACATCACCGGTTTCTTCATCAAGTATTACATTCACTTTACAGGAGGGGGTGGCATCGATATCCAGCATTACGAGGATATTGGTTTCTTCGGCAAATGTAGGTTCCTCCATGAGTTCCCCGAACTCNNAATCTACCGTAGCTGTTTCCAGCGAAGTAGATCCTGTGGGGAGGAAGATGTGGCTGGTGTCGGTGGCATTGGGCTGTCCTTTTATGTTCATCACGAGGTTCGTAAGCGGACCGTTGATTTGCATACTTGCATAACCAATTACACTGCCATAAAACTGTTCATTATGTACGGCTGTGGTGTTCAGCAACATCATTTTGGAGGTTTCCAGCCGGAGGTTATCGAAATACAGATTGTCAAAAAATTCATGACCTATTTTCCCACTGAGTGTGCCGGTGTTACCAAGGGTATCGGTAAGGCGTAAACGCCCCAGGTTGATTTCATCTTTATTGAACTGAATCCGCTGTCTGGCAATACTATAACGGCACTGCGTATACGCAATTAGAAAGGATGCTGAATCTAAATAAGCATCGCCCACCAGGTATAACCGGTTGGGTTCTCCAAATACCTCAAGGTTGGTTTTGGCGATGCCCTTCATATCGGAAAAAATAGTACCCAGGAATGGCTCCAGGATTTCAAGATTCATTTCTTCGGCATCGAGTTTGATAGCCAGTGCCTTAGTGGAATCCTGCAGGTTCATGCCTCCTTTAATCTGGAAATTGTAGCCAGAATCTTTGGCAGATGCATCAAAGGTGAGTTCACCGGTACCGTTGTTCAGCGCAGCATCCAGCGACACGCTGCCTACATACCGGTCGTTCAGCGCAAAACTATCAGCACTTCCACCAAATTCAATGATTTGTTTTCCGAAGAGGTTGGAAAGTTTTGCCTTTCCGGTTACGGCGCCGGATAATTTGGGATTGCGAAGAAACAGCGGAGTGAAATCCTGTAACCGAACATTTTGTAACCTGGCGGTGAGATGGGTTTGATCGGTTTCATCCGATAACTCCGAATCAATGATGATTTGCTGGTTCTGATGCACAAACTTAATTTCATTGGCATCTACAAACTGCTTGCGGATGGTAAGTTCACCATCTTTGGCCAGTTCCCATTTTTTATCATTGAGGATGAAAGACGACGGGAAGAATCTGATTTTAACGCCATCGGGCAGGGTTTGAACACTGGCATTCAGCTCCGCATCATTAAGTGTTTTATCGGCACTGGTTTTAACATTGATGAACGATAAGTCGTTGCTCGAGGATAATTTGATCTGTGTTTTCGGAAACTGCAGGCTGTCGGATATTTTAATGTTACTCGCGGTAATGTCCACACTTACCGTATTGGAATTTCCTTCTCCGGTTAACTCTACATTGTTCAGTTGTTTATCTTGATAGCTGAAACCCGGGATGCTGGCTTTTAAATCCATTACCGCATTGATGATATCGAGTTTTCCACTGATCACCGAGTAGTTGAAACCGTCCAGCCGTTTATCAAACAAACGTACATATTGGGCTACCTCTCTGGTTTCTACCTGAAAAGTAAAATCCTGGTCGCTCACTGCATAATCCGGTTTGCCGATGTAGTTTGGATAATACCTGCTGAGGAAAAATTTAAAGGAGTTGGGAAGGTCGAGGATGTTGAACTTGCCGGTAATGGAAGCATCCAGTTCGTTGGTGCTGAGCGACAGGTGCTTGATGTCGTCTTCAATCCATGAATTCAGTGTGAGTGAATCAAAGGAGAGTTGCTGCCCTTCATGAATCAGTTCGGCGTTGGAAACTTTTGCATAGCCGAGGAAATTATCAATGTTGCTTCCTGTGAAATTCACGTTGAATAACCCTTTCAGCTGCATACTGTCTTTGGATATGCCCAGAGCCTGCAAATCGGCATATTCCAGATCAGCATCCGCATTAATCTCCATGTCTTTTCCTTCCAGGCGGATGGTGCCGTCGAGCGTTTTCAAACGGAGTTTAGGGTCGTTAATGGAAAGGTGGCCTTTAAAAAATTTCGGATCAAAATCCCCCACCACATTTATATTCGTGTATGGCTTGCCGTTATAATACATTTCTGATACGGTACCATCAAAATTCATATTCAGGTCGTTCGTTGAAAAACCGACACCGCTCACATTACCGCGGAAGGTAATNNGCCCAGTTTGGGTACATTTAAAAACCGGCCTATGTTAAACCGGTTTGCCGACAATGTGCCTGAATACGCAGGAACCCCTTTTTCAGGTAGCTTCATGTTGAGGTCGGCATTCAGGGTTCCTAACCGGGTATTTATGACGCCATGTGTTACGAAATCATTCAGAAAACCTGTGAATGATCCTTTGAAATAAATGGCTCCAAGGCTGCTGATGTTGGGTTGTTTTACACGCCGGAGTGCCGGCATAATCTGTATGGCATCATAGTAATGTGTGGCCAGAGCATCTGCCTCAATATCCAGAAAGGTAGTGTTGATATTGGGTAAACCCCGCAAAGCCAGGTCGCCCTTATATGCCGACATCCCACTTTTGATATCCACCCCGCGGGCACTGAAATTATCTATCGTACCCTTGAAGTTTCCATGAATGTTGAATTCTCGTTTCCAGCTTTTCAGGGCGGGAGCAAAGATGGCAAGGTCATCACTGTTTAAGGTGCTTTGTTCAAACCGGGCATCCAAAAACACATTATGGATGAATTCGCCCATGTCGGCCTTGAAATTTTCGTACGACATGGAATAGTAATTCCTCAATGTGCTCTTATCTGTTTCTAACAGCAAATCTCTGAATTCAAAAATCACTGGCGAAAAATGAATGTGCGCTTTGAGCTGCTTAATGTTTAAACCGCTTTTTTCATGGGTGGATATTCTGGCAATGGCACGAACCGTATCACCCGTCAGCACAACGGAATCGAGAGAACCGTTGATATCCGTAAAATGTATATGCTGGCCATCGAACTGATTCGCATAGGTATCCCGCAGTGTTTCCTTATCGTTTTTAAAAGCGCCTGCCGTAACATTCAGTTTCCGTAGCAGGATGTTCCAACCACCATTGTTCCACTGAAAACTGCCTCCTTTTAAAATGTTTTTAATGGATGGCGGACGGACAGGCCGGTTGCCTTTAAAATCAGACTGTTCAAACAGGGGTTTATGCAACGCAATCTCCCGGATTACCAGGCGTTGTTGCTTCATATCGAGCCCTTCTACCCAAATGCCGGCTTTTTCCAGCGACACAGCCATACGTTGACCAATCCAGTTATCTTCCTTGATAAAATGTATTCGGTTGAAATGGTGTTCCCTTAAGTCGAAATTCAGCGGACTTTTTTTCTTTTTCGTTTTTTTAGGACCCGCAAAGTAATCCGCAATAAACTGGTAGTTCCACACCGAATCTGTACGCTTCATATGCACTTTGGCATCATCCAGACTCAGGTACTTGAGGGTGATATTATCTTTTACGAAAAACCAGTCGGTAACATTAACCTGCATTGCACCGGCATACAGGAGCGTGTCAGCTTGTTTGTCCTCCACCAGCAACTCTTCCAGCACCAGTTTATTGAATAGCCTGAAGTTTAC
>DPFD01000003.1 GCA_003534175.1 Chitinophagaceae bacterium | reverse complement strand
AATTGCCGGGGCCGTCCGCTGATGAGTTTACGCACTTCGCGGATGTCGTTCATTCCGGTGCCTTCCCAACCGTTCTGGTCGTTACCGAGGGTAAGGTCAACCTTTTGGAAATTCATTTCACCGCCCGGCGATTGTAATCCGATNNCCGATGTTCAGCCAGATATTGTTATACTCATAGGCATCGGTATGGCGGAGTACGATATAAATATTATATACGCTTTGTGTATCGGTGATTTCGAAAGTGCCCTGCACAGGTGCGTTGCGCATCCATTTGCCCGAAGCAATCACCTGATTTTGTTCAAACACTTCCACCTGTTTACAGGAAAACAGGAAGACCGCGCACATCATCCCTACAAAAAAATTAATCCAATGCTTTTTCATTACAACACATTTAAGACCTGTTCTTTTGCTTTTTCGAGTTCATCTTTCATCTGCACCACACATTTTTGAATATCGGCATCATAGGCCTTACTTCCGGTAGTATTAATTTCACGGCCAATTTCTTGTAAGATGAACGACAGTTTTTTTCCTTTGCCCGGATCGGATGATTGCATCACCTCCAAAAAATAATCGCAATGTTGTTTGAGGCGGATTTGTTCTTCGTGGATATCAATCTTCTCCATGTAATAAATCAATTCCTGTTCGAGGCGATTCTGGTCGATGTTTTCCATACCCACATGTTCTGTGAGGAGTTGATTGATTTCTGAGCGGANNGCGGATGCGTTCCATTCTTTTTGGTTCAAGTTGGAGAATGGCACTTTCCTGTTCCCTGATATGATGAATGCGCTGATGCAGATCTTTGGTTAAGGAGGCCCCTTCTTCCATGCGATGCTGATTCAATTCCTGAATGGCAGACTGCAGGGTGTTCTTAAATAAATTAAAATCTTCATCGCTCATTACTTCAGTGGAAGGAGATACTACTTCAGGAAGACGAAGGATAGCTCCCAGCAGTGATTGCGTATCGGCCTGCATTTCTTTAGCGAGTACATCCAACTGCATGTAATAGGCGCGCACCAGATCGGTATTTACCACCACCGGGCGGCTGGCGCCATTTTGTTTGATGACGATATAACAATCGATACTGCCTCTTACCAATCCTTCCTGCAGCAGATTTCTGATTTCAAATTCGAAAGGTTTCAACAATGGCGGCAACTTCAATTGCAATTCAAACTGTTTTCCGTTGAGAGCTTTTATTTCAACAAAAAATGTTTTATCGCCTGCAGTGTGTTCGGCCCTTCCAAAGCCTGTCATAGATTTAAGCATACCACCTTATTATTCCTGCAAGATATATTAATTCATTTTAGCGATGAGATTACCTTCAAATTCTGTGTATGGTTTTACAAAATGCGGTGAGCAACTGAAATAAAAAAGCCCGGTATTTTGTACCGGACTTTGTTATAATGGATGGGTTAGTAAGTACAGGGATATAAAATCCCTTCACAATATTAAAAATAAATTTTGCTAACGAAAAAAAAATTCTCAACTATTTTATCAACATTTTAAAATAGCGTGTGGAAAATGGAAGATAAAACAGACAATCACCCGGGAGATGAATGATGTAAAAATGAAAGATGGAAAATAAAAAGCAACGCATGCGCATCTGTACAAAAGCAGAAGGATTGCCTGAAGATGGAATGAAAATTTGAAGAAGTTTGTCGTTCACATTATACCTTTACGAAAACAATTGTATGAAATTTCCTGCACCGGTTTCTGTAAAATGGATTGCATCACTCACTCAGGCGCGCATCATCGGAGATGACGGTGGCATGGCAACGGGCATCAATGAAATACACAAAGTGGAAACGGGTGATCTGGTTTTTGTAGATCATCCGAAGTATTACGACAAATGCATTCACAGTGATGCAACATACATCATCATCAATCAGGAACAACCGGTTCCGGAAGGCAAGGCATTATTATTGGTGGAAGATCCGTTTCAGGCGTATTGTAAAATTGTGGAACACTTCAGGCCATTTATACCGGCAGAAAAAATGATCAGTGATACGGCTGAGATTGGTGCCGGCACTACGCTTTATCCCTCTGTGTTTGTAGGGCACCATGTGCACATCGGAAAAAACTGTATCCTGTATCCGAACGTAACCATCCTGGATCATTGCATCATTGGAGACAACGTAGTGATACAACCGGGCACGGTAATTGGCAGCAGCGCGTTTTATTACAACACCAAAAAGAACCGCGACGTATGGTATAAGAAGATGCCTGACTGTGGGCGGGTGATTATTGAAGATGATGTAGAAATTGGAGCCAATTGCACCATCGACCGTGGCGTGAGTCATGATACCATTATCGGCCGCGGCACGAAGATGGACAACATGATACATGTAGGACACGATACCGTGGTAGGTGCGAATGGATTGTTCGCGGCACAATCTGCCATTGCCGGAGCTGCAACCATTGGAAGAGGGGTTACCGTGTGGGGGCAATGCGGCATCAACAAAACATTGGAAATTGGAGACAATGCAACTTTACTGGCCATGACCGGAGTGGGCAGCAGCCTCGAAGGAAATAAAATTTACTGGGGTGCTCCTGCAGAGGAGGCATCCATAAAAAAACGTGAACTCGTTTGGATTAAACGCATCCCGTTATTATGGGAGAAAGTAATGAAAGGATAATTATTCCTGCGGAACAGCTTCCGGTTTAGCCTGCATCATTGCTTCTATCATTTTTTGAATAGCCGGTTGGTAATCTACCGCAATGCCATAATCATACGGCACCATATCTCCTACCTTTTCCCAGGTCCAGTATTCTTTAAACACGAGGTCTGACTGATCAAAGAAATATCCGTTTTGTTCAATCGTAATGGATTGCTGTGGCTGGAAGGAAAGAATAGAGAACTGAAATGAAGTTTGTGTGGTAGAATCGTTTCGGAGCTGCACATAACCATCATCGGGTTTTTCACCAAGATAAATTACACCCACTTCGGTTTGATTGGGGCGGATGGTTACGGTTTGATGTGTAACATCTTTTTTATAATTGAGTGCTTTGTAAAAATCTTTCAGCGGCAGGGCTTTCTCCTCCTCATTGAACCGCACTACAAACTGAATTTCGAAACTGTCTTTTTGCAGGGTTTGATGATAGATGCCGCGCATAAAATGCAGCACAGAACCTTTATAGGCAGCTTCTCTCGAAGCTGCGATGTTTGCGGGTGTTCCGGTTTCTTTGGTAACATCTTCAAACAACGGATTGCCAGAATAAAAACTTACGCCTGTCGCATATTCATGCGTAAAAGAATCCAGGCTATACCGAATGTTGTAACCAAGCGCGTTATTTTGAATGAGCAGCGGATCGGCAGCCACAATTTTCAACCGGTTTCTTTTTTTAGAAAAATAAAACTTCAGCACTTCCGGATTGCGGAATACACAGGAGCGTGCATATAGCGAAGTACCGATGAACTGATCGAAGAAAAAGCTTCCGTACTTTTCCCAGCCGTTGCGCACTTCGTTGGAAGAAACCACCACCACATCTGAAATTTCCACTTCCCGTGGCCGGATGGCAAAAACAATATGCTTATCTGCATCGGAAGAGGCGGAGCGCTGGCTAACGGTTGAGAAACCGGTGTAGGTAACAGAAATGGTGTGTCCTCCATTGGGCAGCCATAACTTAAAATTACCATCCGCATCGGTGGCGGTACCTATGGTAGTGTTTTCGGCAAACACGGAAGCGCCCTGCATAGGCGAGCCCGTTTCACCGTGCAGTACCTGTCCGGTTAAAATATAAAAACCCTGTTGTGCGTGGGTGATGTATGAGCCGGTTATTAAAAACAACAAGAGGAAAATGGATTTCATGGATAGGTGCATTTAAATATCAGTTATGAAAGTACATCAGTGAATGTTAAGCTTTTGTTGCAACGAGGCGCATACACGCGCGATGGTTGTTTCGAGCGGTGTGTAGCTGAATGCAGGAAAACGTTCCGTAATCTTTAACCCGGAATAATATTGTTCAGCGAACGACATGGCCGCTGTTTCTTTGGTGAGCAGCGGTTCTTTTCCGGAGAACCTGCTTTTGATTTTTTCGAGCCTCCAAACCAGTGCAGCCAAGGCGGGTGTTACTTTCCATTTCGGGGGTTTGGTTTGAAATGCCTGAGCCATGAGGGTAAACACTTCGCGATACGTAGCATTATGACCGGAGAGCACAAACCGTTCTTCCTGGATATCGTTGTGCATGAGTAATATCATAGCGGCTGCCACATCCTCCACATCCACATAACCGGTAACACCATTCGTATACCAGGGAAAGCTGTTGTAGGCTGATTTAAACATGGCGGTAGAACCTGTGTGCCAGTTGCCATTGCCCAGAATAACCGACGGGTTTACCACCACGGCATTCAGGCCTTCGGCCATGGCGCGCCACACTTCCATTTCGCCGTAATATTTGCTTTTGGCATAGGCTGATTTTCCCGCACCGGATTTCCATTTACTCTCTTCGTTAAGTATGTTGTTATCCCCAGAAGTTTCCAGCGCGGCCACGGAACTTACGTGAACGAGTTTTCGAACGCCGGCATCGAGTGCGGCATTCACCACGTTGGCGGTGCCTTCCACATTTATCTTGTACAGCTGCCGGGCGGCACCGGGGGCATAAGACACCCAACCGGCACAATGGTATACTTCGGTTACGCCTTGCAGTGAGTCTTCTAGTCCGCACACATCCAGCACGCTGCCCTGCACTGACTCCACTCCTTCTATTTGAAGGGGTGAGGAATGCACGAGTGCACGAACCCTTTTATTTTGCTGAATCAGCTGATGAATAAGCGCATTGCCGAGCAAGCCGGAACCGCCGGTTACAAATACCATGTTATGTTAATCGTATTGATAAAATCCTTTTCCTGTTTTCTTTCCCAGTGCTCCCTGTTGAACTTTTTGGACCTGCAGGTCAGAAGGCCTGAATCGTTCCTCATGACCGAATGCTTCATACAGTGATTGAGATACCGCCAAGTTGATGTCCATCCCAATCATATCCATCAGTTTAAAAGGACCCATTTTAAAGCCGGTGGCTTCCATAATAGCATCTATCTGTTCCACAGTAGCCGTGCCGTTTTCAACAGCCTTCATCGATTCGAGGTAAAAGTGGCGTGCCACCCGGTTAACGATGAATCCCGGAGCATCGGTACACACTACAGGTGTTTTGCCGAGTTGTTTACTGAAATGCACCAGTTGTTGAATGGTATCTTCATGAGTATGTTTCCCCCTGATTACTTCCACCAGTTTCATAATATGCGCGGGGTTAAAATAGTGCAAACCGGCTACGCGGTGAGGTTGGGGCAGATTAGTCTGTATATCGGTAATCGACAGGCTGGAGGTGTTGCTGGCGATGATGCAGTGTGGTGTATTCACAGCTGCCAGCCGGAGTAAGAGTGCTGTTTTCGCTTCCAGTTTTTCCACGATGGCTTCAATGATCAGATCTGCCACACAGGCTTCGGGATCTGCGGAGGTTTGAATACGTTCCCACACGGTTGGCAGTTCATCTTCAGCCAGTTTTCCTTTTTGCACCATGGTGCGGAGGTTTTGCTGGATGGATGAGCAGGCTTTATCCAACGCTCCTTCCCATGTGTCGAGCAGAATCACCTGATAGCCGGCGAGAGCGGCCGACAAGGCTATGCCACTGCCCATGGTTCCGGCGCCCGCTATTGCAACAGTTTGTATCATATCGGCAAAAATAGCCACTGTGAACTGATTTAATGCAATCCTTCACTAAAAGTATACTGTGTGTAGCGGTGTTACTGTGCGGTAAACTGCTTCAGGAAGCGCAAGTCGTTTTCAGAAAACAGCCTCAGATCTTTCACCTGGTATTTAAGCATGGTAATGCGTTCAATTCCCATCCCGAAGGCATAGCCCGTATAACGGGTTGAATCGATGCCGCAATTTTCAAGTACGTTAGGATGTACCATGCCACAACCGAGGATTTCTACCCAGCCGGTGCGTTTGCACACGCTGCATCCGGAGCCCTTGCAGATTACGCAGCTGATATCCATTTCGGCACTGGGTTCAGTAAAAGGAAAATAGGAAGGGCGAAAGCGTACATTAAAATCTTTCCCGAACATTTCCTGTACAAAGAAATACAGGGTTTGTTTCAGATCGGCAAAGGAAACTTTTTCAGCGATGTATAAACCTTCCACCTGATGGAAGAAACAATGCGCACGTGCACTGATGGTTTCGTTACGGTACACACGTCCCGGACAAATGATTCTTAACGGCAGTTGCTTCTTTTCCATTTCGCGTATTTGTACACTGCTGGTGTGTGTGCGCAGCAGCCAGTCGGGTTGAGTATGGATGTAGAATGTATCCTGCATATCCCGTGCAGGGTGATTCAGGGGAAGGTTGAGGGCGGTAAAATTATGCCAGTCGTCTTCAATTTCAGGACCTTCAGCAACGGTAAAGCCTAAACGTCGGAAAATAGAAATAATCTGATTCTGGATGATGCTGATGGGATGGCGTGAACCTACCGGGAACGCATAACCGGGCAGCGTGTCATCGGTTAAGGGATTTGTATCCTGGCCATTTGAATCTATCTTTTCTTTCAGCAGGGCGTAATGTGTTTCTGCGAAAATTTTAAAATCGTTCAGCAACTGGCCCGCCTCTTTCTTGTTTTCTGCCGGTACATCTTTCATAAAAGCCATGGATGCTTTTACAATGCCTTTGGTGCCGAGGTATTTAATGCGAAAAGCCTCCAGTTCTGCTGTACTGGAAACAGGTTCCTGTAGGATATCTTCTTTGTATTGATTGAGTTGACTGACCAGTTGATTCATGCCGCAAAGATAATGGGAAGGCAGGAAATGATGCAAGAGGATGGAACAACGGATGTAACAATATGCGATGGGATGCAGAGGGCAACGGTGTGGCTTAGTGAAGGGTTGTGGTATTAGGAAGTGGGAATGAAACGAAAACCTATCCATGGAGGGTGATTGAAAGCTAACCCGTTGGGGGTAATTTCCCCGGGGAGCACCATTCCCTCAAACCCCTCATGATAAAAATACGAAATCTTGCCGGCGCTTTCAATTCCCCAAAGGCGGGTAAAAAGGGGGATGCATTGTATTTATATGGGGAGCTGCCAGTTAAAAATCAGATGGCATGGAACAAGGTATACATCGAGAAAAAAATAACCCATTGGGGGCAATTTCTCCGGGGAGCACCATTCCCTCAAA
>DPFD01000145.1:899-3645 GCA_003534175.1 Chitinophagaceae bacterium | reverse complement strand
GCGGGGTGCGGCCAGCCTTAATGTAAGGCGGTACATCTTTAATAATTGAGGATTGTCCGGCAATGTAGGTGTGTTCACCAATCCGTGTAAACTGAGGTGCAGCGGAGAGTCCGCCAATAATGGCATAGGCTCCCACTTCCACATGCCCTGCGAGTTGTACCCCGTTGGCCAGTATTACATGGTCGCCCACGGTGCAATCATGTGCGATGTGCACATAAGCCATCAGCAAACAGTGGCTGCCCACTACAGTTTTCCATTTATCCTGCGTACCACGGTTTATGGTTACGCATTCGCGGATGGTGGTATGCTCGCCAATTTCAACGGTAGTTTTTTCGCCGATAAATTTCAGGTCCTGAGGTATGCCGCCCAATACGGCGCCGGGAAAAATCTGGCAGCCTTTGCCGATGAGGGTACCTTCCATCAGTACTACGTTCGACATAATATGGCAATCATCACCCACGGTAACACCGTCATGTATCATGGCAAACGGATCAATGGTTACATTTTGGCCGATGGTTGCTTTCGGACTGATGTAGGCTAACGGGCTAATCATACAGAGGCTTTGTTTCTTTTAACGATTTGGGCAACCAGAATCGCTTCTGTTACAATCCTGTCGCCGATAAAGATAGTTCCTTTCATTTCACAAATACCTCTCCGTATAGGATTGATGAGTTCCATTTTCAGAATGAGTGTATCACCCGGTACCACTTTTTGTTTGAACTTACATTTTTCGATTTTCAAAAAGTAAGTATCGTAATGGTCTTCGCTGTTGCGCGGGATGGCCAGTAAACCTCCGGCCTGAGCCAAAGCTTCTACCAATAACACACCCGGCATTACGCAGTTGCCCGGAAAATGCCCCTGAAAGAAAGGTTCATTGTAAGTTACATTTTTTATGGCAACCACGCAGTTGTCTGTCAGCTCCATTACCTTATCCACCAACAGGAACGGATACCTGTGCGGTAACGTTTTTTCAATCTGGTGGATATCGAGCACGGGTTCACGCGTTGGATCGTAACGAGGAGCCATAGACGCACTCTTCACTTTTTTCAGGTGCTCTTTTATTTTTTTGGCAAACTTCACGTTGGAAGCGTGCCCGGGGCGGTTCACAATGATGTGCGCTTTAAAGGGGATGCCTATGAGGGCAAGATCTCCCACTACATCCAGCAATTTATGCCTTGCCGGTTCGTTGGGGTAGCGCAGTTCAAGGTTGTTGAGAATTCCGGCCTCATTCACTTCCACTTTTTGTTTATCAAACACCACAGAAATTTTCGCCACCTGTTCCTGAGTAACGGGTTTATCAACCACTACAATGGCATTATTGATGTCTCCGCCTTTAATCAGGTTGTTGGCAATCAATGCTTCCAGCTCATGGAAAAAACAGAATGTGCGGCTACCGGCAATTTCTTTTCTGAAATCACTCATGTTTTTCAAATCGGCATGTTGTGTACCTAGTACAGAGGAGTTGAAATCTATGAGGGTATTGATTCGGTAATCGTGAAAGGGCAGGGCCACCATCTCCACTTTTTTCTCTTCATCAATGAAGGTGATGTTTTCCTGTATTTCGTAATAAATTTTGGGTTCGTCCTGGCGGGTTACTCCGGCTTTTTCAAAAGCCTCTACAAAGGGGCCTGAGCTGCCGTCGAGGATGGGTACTTCTTCGCCGTCAATTTCTATCAGGGCATTGTCTATTTCCATGCCGGTGAGTGCGGCCATCAGGTGTTCAATGGTGCTGATCCTCGCGCCATTGTGTTCAATGGTGGTACTGCGGTTGGTTTCCACTACAAAATCCACATCTGCCTTCACCGTGGGGGCTCCCGGCTGGTCGATACGCTTAAACACAATACCTGTATTGGGTTCGGCGGGTTTTACCGTAATGGTAACGGCCTGTCCGGTGTGTATACCGGCACCTGAAATAGATACTTCTTTCCCTATGGTATGCTGAAATGATTCTTCGCCCGTTCTTTCTTCCATAGCTGCAAAAGTATGAAAAGAAAAGCGATACTATAATCAACACATTGAAGCGAAGTTATGCGCTGGTTCTGAGGGATTTAATGATTTGTTCCAGCTCGGAGATGCGTTTTTCGAGTTCGGGCAGATTGCGGTTGAGTGCCTGGCTGCGTAAGGCGCTGGTGTACTCGAATGCGGGTGAACCGGTAACGGCGGTGTTCGGGGTTTTAATAGACTTGCTCACACCGCTCTGGGCATTGATTTTGGTACCGTCGGCAATCTGAAGATGGCCTACAATGCCTGCCTGTCCGCCAATCATTACATTGTTACCGATTTTGGTACTTCCGCTCACGCCTGCCTGCGCGGCTATAACCGTATTGTTACCCACTTCCACATTGTGGGCTACCTGGATCAGGTTGTCGAGTTTAGCTCCGGATTTAATCAGGGTAGATCCCATCGTGGCCCGGTCAATAGTGGCGTTGGAGCCGATTTCCACGTTGTCTTCAATAACTACGTTGCCAATTTGAGGTACCTTCAGGAAGGTGCCGTCGGCCTGGGGGGCGAATCCGAATCCGTCGCTTCCAATCACGGCTCCGGCATGAATCTTTACATTTTTACCCACCACGCAATGGTGATAAATTTTTACACCCGGATGGAGGATCGAATCATCGCCGATGGTTACATTGTCTCCAATGAAGGTTTGAGGGAAAATCTTTACCCGGTTCCCAATGGTTACGTTTTCTCCCAGGTACACAAAAGCGCCGAGGTAAACATCTTCACCCAGTTTAACGGTGGGTTG
>DPFD01000145.1:0-873 GCA_003534175.1 Chitinophagaceae bacterium | reverse complement strand
TATTTATCCAGCAGTGCTGCAAACGAGCTGTAGGGGTCGGCCACACGAATAATTGTAGCGCTTATAGGCTGCCGAAGTTCGAGGGTATTGCTGATGATGATAACAGATGCGCCGGAAGTATAGAGGAAATCCTCATACTTGGGATTGGCCAAAAACGCCAACTGCCCTTCACGGGCTTCTTCAATTTTTCCAAATGAGGTAACGGCCTGTTCGGCATCCCCCTCAATCTTCCCGTTTATGATTGCGGCTACCTGGCCAGCGGTGAAGCGCATCTCTAGTTTTTGTGAGTTAACCTAATCTTAATGAACAAATGTAATATTTTTTAACATTGCCCCTTACATTTTCATTGATTAAGGCATTATCAACCTCCGTAATGTTGCTTACCCTTCCATCTTTAAACCGGATTTTAATATGATCTACCTCAAAATTGTAGGTGGTACTGCTGGCAACCCCATCAAATGCCAGCCAGGTAGCATCCTCCGCACTCACCCCGGTTTGTTGCATGATCTCCTCTCTCAAACCCTGCAGTATAGCGGGATTGGCCGGTTCAGGCATGTATCTTACCTTGAATAATTTCCGGTTGATAATGCCTGTGCATAGAATGCTCAACACCTTATCGGGATGGTGCTGCCATTTTTTTATCCCCATCAGCACGTCATAGTCATCCATATTGCAGAATTGTTCCAGGGTAATATTTTCTCCCTTGTTATGGATGAAGGTTCTCAGGGGCTCATCACAGGGGGCCTCAATAGCTTTTGCCCGGCGGATAATACGTTGCAGCATTTGCTCGGCGCTAAGCACAGTTTTGTGTAGGTATACCTGCCAGTACATCAGCCTGCGCGCAATCAGAAATTTCTCGATAGAATAAATGCC
>DPFD01000215.1 GCA_003534175.1 Chitinophagaceae bacterium | reverse complement strand
CCATGCCCTGTGAAAAGATTGTAGTTGCAGGGTTTTACCTGCAGAACGGAAGCTGTTTTTCATCCATAAAAAGAATACAGCAAGACTTGAACCTGAGCATCCGGGGTTTCTTACCCGGTTTTTCCCCATCATCGGGATAAATTGATGATTATTTAACCCTAATTACCCCCTCAAAATCCGATAGGAAACGGTATTTTTGCCCCTTGGATTTGCTACCTCTGAAAACCCACAAAAGCATAAAAGTATGATATCAAATTTACTCGGCTTGGGTTTTAGCAATAGGTGTACACATAAAACAATCATTGGACTGTGCGTAATCCTTTTATGCGCCCCCTTTACCTCAATAGCTCAGATAAGTTTTACCAATGCTTCCAATAGCATCAGTTTCGATTTTTCTGCTGCCGGCACACCGGCCAGTGTGGGTACCAATACCGGAACCGTTTTCGCTGCCTCTGGTTTTTCGCCCAATCCTACCAACGCCAATGCGGGAAGATTGAACTCCAATGCCTGGTCGGTACGAGGTATCTCTGATGGTGCACTGAATTTTGGGGGGACCGTAACATCTGGAGACGCTGCCCGTGGCACTGTAGCCACTGCACAAACTACTGGAGGTGTTTACGCCTATATAGGTACCCCGGCAACTACAACCAATCCCATGCTGATGATTCAACCGGCGGCCAGTGATTTTAACACCGGTTCACTCGTGCTGCGTTTCAGAAACGATGGCACTACACCCATTACCGCGGTTCAGTTAACCTATGATGTATATGTAAGAAATGATCAGGCCCGTTCTACTTCATTGCGTATTAACCGCTCTATTGACGATGTTACTTACACCAACGAATCTGCATTTGATTACAATACTCCGGATGCTGCTTCTCCCGCCCCCGTATCGGTAGTGAGTGCCGGAACGTTTTCACACAACATGACCGATTTTGATGTACCCGAAACCTATTTCGGTTACATACAATGGGAGATTGAAGATTTTAGTGGGACTGGCGGCCGGGATGAAATTTTTCTGGATAACATTCAGATAACAGTTACTTATGCCGCACCATGTACACCTCCGGCTGTTCAAACAACGATCAGCTCATTGAGTGGGATAGGGCCTCAACAGGCAACCATCAACTATATCCGCCCCGGTGGTACCGGCGGTTTCCTGGCGGTAATGGTTGAGAATGCACTTCTCTCCCAGGACCCAATCAATTCGGTGGTATATACCGCTAATGCAAACTTTGGTGCCGGACAGGCAGTGGGGAATGGGTTTGTGGTGTATAACGGTAACGCCCCCACGGGAAATTTCACCGTATATAATTTAAACCCCGGCACCAATTACAGAATTTACCTTTTTGAATACAACACCGTTTCCAATCCCTGCTATAAAAAAGTTTCACCGGCCGTTTCGCTGTTCAGTACTACTACTCCGGTTACCAATGCTGCCGGGTATTTCCGATCGAGAATTACCGGGAACTGGAATGTGGCCTCTAGCTGGGAATCCGCCAATGCCCTCGGAGGCCCCTGGGTTACTGCTGATTTAAAACCTACTTCCGCTGCCGCGGGCATTGATATCCGAACAGGGCATACCATCACCCTCACCGACAATGAATCAGCCCGGTTGCTTTCTGTTGCCGGAACGCTGACCAGTACGAATGCCGCTTCCGGTGGCTGGGTGTTGAACCTGGTAGATGCTACCGGAAACGATTTAATTGTTTCCTCTGGCGGTGTACTGGAATTATTTGGAAATTCACCCATCAATAGCTCAGTAAATACTGCCACCACAGCACGTATTGAAGGAGGTGGATTAATTCGGGTACAGGCCAATTATCTTCCAAGTCAGGCTGATGATTTTGCGTATTTGCCCGGTCGTGCCGCTTTCTTAACCGATGCCGTTTTTGAATGGAACACCAATGCGTTCACCCCGCAGTCGGTAATAACCCCGGGGCCAACTGCATTAACCTATTTCAATCCTGCGGTAGCTACTGAATATCCTATATTCAGGATGAACCAAACCACCAACTTTCAAATAGGCGGGGGTGCTGCTACCACCATCAACGGGCATTTTGAAAACAATGCCGATAATGCCTTTCAGTTTGCAGGTATAAAAACATTCAGGGATGGAATTTCCGGCACAGGCAAGTTGATTCAACTTTCCGGTTGCGGCGAATTCAGGATTCATGGACCCAATGCCCGATTGGGAGGAACCGGCACACTGGAACTGAACAGCACTGCAGGTTTAGCAATTTATGCAGGCACTACCAGATTAATATCCAATAAAACCATTGATAACAATAATGTAAATGTAAACTCCGGTGCACGGTTAAACTGCGAAACCTATATCATTTCAGGTACTACCAATTTTAGTTTGCTGAGTGGTGGGCGGCTCGGTATGGGGTCACCGGATGGAATTACTACCGGTGCAGCGGGTAATATTCAAACCTCCGGAAGAAACTTTAATACCGGAGCTGAATATTATTATATGGGGCCGGGCAATCAAGCCTCCGGCAACGCACTACCGGCAACGGTTGCACGATTAGATGCTGTTTCTTCAGATGGCGGCACGCTAACCCTCACCGGGTCAGTAACGGTAACGAGTGCACTATATTTTAATTACAATGCGTCTCTCAACATAGGCAATAACAATACCCTCACTTTACCCGGAGCTATTAATTATATTGCACCTACAGGTGGCCTCATTGGATTTACTGGCACCTCCAGTTCAGAACTGGTATTATCAAGTTCAGCCACACAAAACTTATATTTCAAATCCGGAGCTGCATTGGGTAAACTCATAATCAACAAACCAAACCAATTCGCCACTTTACATGCTAACAGCTCCGGAGTAGATATTTATACAGGGATTGAGTTTAATCCGGCCAATTTGGGTGGACTCAACCTGAACAACCGTCCGGTTACCCTCAAATCTACTTACACCCAAACCGCCTATCTCGGCAGAATTTACGGAACCCTTTCGAACGCCTCCAACATAACCGTTGAGCGTTTTATCCCCAGTGGTATAGACCATGATAAATCCTGGCAGTTCCTGAATGTGCCTTTGGCAGTCAATGCTACACCCACCATCCACACCGCGTGGCAGGAAGGCGCCACATTCCCGAACGATAATCCCAACCCCGGTTTTGGAACCATGATTACCGGAAATGTTACCGGTGCCACTAACCCGTTGATAGGTTTCGATGCATATACCCTGGCAGGCGCAACCATTAAAACATTTGACGAAGCCACTGAAACCTGGATAAACAGTGTGGTGAATACAAAAAATACTCCGGTAATCAACTCCAGAGGATACATGGTATTTGTGCGGGGCGACCGTTCAGTAACTACATTCAACGCGCCTGCCAACTCAACCATATTGCGCGCTACCGGCCGCGTACACGATAACGCCGCATACCTGCCCCCCGTGGCAACGGTAACGGCTAACCGCTTTCAGTCGGTGGGCAACCCGTATGCATCCGCCATCGATTTTACCTTATTGGCCCGTACCGGTGGAGTAGGCAGCACATTCTACGTTTGGGATCCGTTGCTGAACGGATATTACGGCTTAGGTGGATTTCAAACCATCAGCTCGGCAACCGGTTATGTACCCTCGCCGGGCGGTACTACCAATTATCCTACCGGCGTTCCTGTAACTACCATTGAGAGCGGACAAGCCTTTTTGGTATATGCCACCGCTTCAGCCGGAAGCGTGTCGTTTGAAGAAGCTGATAAAGTTACTACCAGCGATAACGTATTCAGGCCACAGATGCCGCCGGTACCCATGTTGCAGGCCACCCTGTTTACAGAGCAGGGCTTGATAGCCGATGGAAACACCGTGGTGTTTAAAAACCGATACTCCAATGCATACGATGGTGAGGATGCCCTGAAGCATTTAAACAACGGTGAAAATTTTTATGTGAGTCTGAAATTGGGAAATAAAATGCTGGCGGTTGAAACCCGTAAATCNNGCATCCGCAACCTTAAGAACGGGCAGTACCGGATGCAGTTCAATGTACCTGCCGGTGCCCGCATTCAATCTGCCGGAAACAGCAGCCGTTTTCTCCGGGCAATCCTCGTGGATCGATTCACCGGAACGCGCACCCCTGTAAATCTGGAGGGTGAAACCACCCTGACTTTTGAGGTAACCTCCGCACCAGCTTCTAAGCAGGAGGGAAGGTTTTACCTCGTATTCACCGGAATCGAAGCTCCGGCACCACCCCCTGTGTATGCTGAAACCGGCAAACCATCTCCCGAACTGATGGCGGGCCCTAACCCGATTACAGGTTATTATATTGATATAGTACTAAATGATTTTCAGGAAGATGTGTACAGCATCTCTATTATTAATTCAGTTGGAAAAACGATATATCAAACCANNGCCGGCCCATCTTCCGGGCGGTTCGTACACCCTGATGGTGAGGAACAGAAAACAACAGTGGGTGAAGCAACTGGTCAGGTAATCCGGTGGAGCGTTGTTTCAAATTTGGAGGTTCAGGATTATAAAGTCTCGGGATTAAATGTTAAATTTACTCCTTCTTATATCCTATACCTTTTACCGGAAGACCTACAAATTTGATTGATTGGTATGCAACATTTATACGCGGGTATTTCCGGGATGATAAGCAGATCCACAAGAATATGCATTATTTCCCTTTTGGTTTTGTGCACCCATACTACCTGGGCGCAGGGTCCTGATATTACCTATACTCCATTGCCCGATGGTTGCGGTACCGCCGCACGCACCCTCACCGTTACCATAACCGATCCGGATGGTGTACCTACTGCCGGTGCCGGATTACCGGTGTAGGTACACCATCCGGATCGGTTATGGTAA
>DPFD01000198.1:5144-6518 GCA_003534175.1 Chitinophagaceae bacterium | reverse complement strand
TCCATAAAGATAAAGTGCCCGACACCTGGATACGCAAGCAAACGCTTACCAACGCGGAACGCTACATTACACCTGAACTCAAATCATACGAAGAAAAAATTACCGGTGCGGAAGACCGCCTCTTCGCGCTGGAGCAACAAATATTTCAGGAACTGCTGATAGCATTGCAGGATTTTATTGCGCCTATGCAGGTAAACGGACACGTGATGGCGGTACTGGATGTGTTGTGTTGCTTTGCCTCAAACGCCCTGGCGTATAATTACAAAAAACCGGAAGTGCATGATGGCAATGCGTTGCAGATACAATCGGGCAGGCATCCGGTGATTGAGCGCCACCTTCCGCCCGGTGAAGATTACATCAGCAACGACACCTATCTGAATCCAGAAACGCAACAAATCATCATCCTCACCGGACCGAACATGAGTGGAAAGAGTGCGCTGCTGCGCCAGACAGCCCTCATCACCCTGATGGCTCACATGGGAAGTTTTGTTCCGGCAGCACAGGCAAAAATACCGCTCACCGATAAAATTTTTACCCGCGTAGGTGCCTCTGATAATTTGAGCGGTGGAGAAAGTACGTTTATGGTGGAGATGAATGAAACCGCCAGCATCATCAACAACCTCACCGCCAGAAGCCTGATCATTCTGGATGAAATCGGACGAGGCACTTCTACCTACGATGGCATATCGATTGCCTGGAGCATAGCTGAGTATCTGCATGATTCACCTTTTGCCCCTAAAACATTATTCGCTACACATTACCATGAACTGAACGAACTGGAAAATCGTTTTCCACGGATTAAAAACTTCCACATCACCCATAAGGAACAAGGGAATAAAATCATATTCCTGAGGAAACTCGCTGCTGGTGGCAGTACACATAGTTTTGGTATTCATGTAGCGCGGATGGCCGGTATGCCTCCAGCCTTAATACAACGCGCACACGAAATGTTGCAGCAACTGGAGCAACAGCACGGAGATGGTGCGCTGGGCAATAAACCTTCAGCAGTGGCTACCTTGCAGGCCATGCCCGCCCGCGAAATACAACTAAGTATTTTTGATGCCCACTCTGCTACGTTTGAAGCTATCCGTGAATTATTGCAGGCGGTGGACATCAACCGGCTCACACCGGTAGAAGCTTTACTGAAACTGCAGGAAATCAAAAATAAAATTCAGTAACCGCTGAACGTCTGGCTTGCAACTCAATGTGACGCTACGCATCAGTTCATCCCTGATATTGTTTTACATTTGCCAAAATCAAATTGCGCATGGAACAATATCCACCGGTATACTACAGTGATTACCTGGAGCTGAAACAAATCCTGGGATCGCAACATCCTGTCAGTTTTAAAAAAGCTGAAACCGCAGCACATGA
>DPFD01000198.1:2168-5132 GCA_003534175.1 Chitinophagaceae bacterium | reverse complement strand
TCAGGCGTATGAACTCTGGTTCAAGCAGGTGTTGTTTGAGGTGCAGTCGGTAATTGACATCCTGAACCAGCCTGCCATCAATGATAACGGACCCGAGTTGCAAACCATGGTACACCGTTTACAGCGGGTGGTTACCATCCTGGAAGTACTGGTGCATCAGATGGATATCATGGAGACCATGACGCCGATGGACTTCCTCGATTTCAGGGATATGCTGCGCCCTGCATCCGGATTTCAAAGCATACAGTTTAAAATTCTCGAAGCCAAGCTGGGATTACATTTTGAGCACCGGCACGGACAACAATACTATATTTCTCAGTTGAGGGATGAAGACGTCCAAATCATCCGCGAGGCAGAAGCCACGCCCAACCTGCTTCAGCTGGTGAATGCCTGGCTGGAGCGCATGCCGGTATTTAAGGAGCATGCTCTTTGGGCATCCGCTTATCCGAAGGATGATTTCAGCGAGCACCCTTTCTGGAAAAACTATGCCAGCCTGTATGCTGCCGGATTGGGAGAGGGAGAGAAAAACAATGTGCAAGCGTTTGATCAGATATTAATGCAACCCAACGATGGAAGCAGAAGTTTTTCAAAAGAAGCAAGCCGTGCCGCTTTATTCATTTATGCCTACCGGGGATATCCGATGCTGGAACTGCCCTTCCAGTTTTTGAATACATTGCTTCAGATAGACAATCAACTTGGAGCCTGGAGATCACGGCATTTAAACATGGTACGCCGCATGATTGGTACAAGAACAGGAACGGGTGGCAGCACCGGCGCGGGCTATTTACAGGGCGCTATGGACAAGCATTACATTTTCCGCGAACTAGCCCAGCTGAACAGCTTTCTGGTGGAACGCCGCAGACTTCCGGGCTTACCTAAAGCGGTAACGGAAAAATTAGGCTACAGATAACGGTGAAGTATAAACGAATTAAAGAATGCCTTTCAACGCTTCAATTGTACGGTCAATTTCTGTGCGGCTATTGTATTTTGAAAAACTAAACCTTACGGTTACACGATTCGGGTTGTGACTCACTTCACGGATTACATGACTTCCCTGCTCTGCACCCGATGTACAGGCACTGCCGCCACTGGCGCAAATGCCCTGCATATCCAGGTTCATCAGCAACATCTCCGACTTCTCAGTTTTGGGGAAGCTGGTACTCAGCACCGTGTATAAACTTCTACCGGTTACATCTCCGTTAAACCCTACATCCGGTATGTGCTGTTGCAGTTGTTCCATCATATACATTTTCAGGGCGCCAATCTGCACATGATCGGTTTCATAATTTTCGGTAGCCAGTTCCAATGCACGTGCAAAGCCTACGATGCCGTACACATTCTCGGTACCGGCCCGCATATTGCGTTCCTGTCCGCCCCCATGTATAAAGGGTTTGATGCGGATGTTTTCATTGATGTATAATAAGCCTGCTCCCTTGGGTCCATGGAATTTATGTGCTGACCCGGTAATGAAATGCACCGGAGTTTCACGCAGGTTAAAAGGAAAATGACCTACTGTTTGCACCGTATCGCTGTGAAAAATTGCATTGTAACGGGTACACAACTCACCTACCGCCTGCAGGTTCAACAAGTTTCCTATTTCATTGTTGGCATGCATGAGCGACACGAGGGTTTTCTGGTTCGATCCTGCTAGTAATGCTTCGAGGTGTTCCAGATCCACATGGCCATTATCGAGCAATTGCACATAATCCACCATTACCCAGTCGAGATTGTCGAGGTGTTCTACGGTATGGGTAACTGCGTGGTGTTCAATTTTGGAAGAGATGATGCGGGTGCAACCTAAATCACGCACGGCACCGTTGATAGCAGTGTTATTGCTCTCGGTTCCGCAGCTGGTAAAAAATATNNCGCATTTAAGATACCGGCCACTTTTTTTCGTGCTGTTTCAATGGCAATGCGTGTTTCACGCCCGTAAGAATATATTGAAGAAGGATTGCCGTAACGCTCCGATAAATAGGGCATCATGGCATCGAGTACTGCCTGATCGATACAGGTGGTAGCGGCATTGTCGAGATAAATCCTTTCGCTCATATCAGTTCTTTTTTGGTTTGATGCATCACTTCGTTTATGTCTTTCATGAGTTTTTTGGCAATATTTTCTGCGGTGGTTTCAAAGTTGCTCTCCGCATAAATACGGATGATGGGTTCGGTGTTGCTAGTACGCAAATGTACCCAGTCGTTATCAAATTCTATTTTCAATCCATCTTCCCGATTCACCGGATGATTTTTGTATTTGTCTTCAATTTTTGAAAACACATCCTGCACGCTTACGCCCTTATCGAGTACAATTTTATTTTTACTCATAAAATAATCGGGATAGGTGCTGCGCAACTGCTTGATGCTTTTCTTGCTCAGCGCAAGGTGTGAGAGGAACAGAGCTACACCAATCATGGCATCACGACCGTAATGCAAATCAGGTACAATAATCCCTCCGTTTCCTTCTCCGCCGATTACCGCATTTACTGCTTTCATTTTTTCCACCACATTCACTTCGCCCACTGCACTTGCGAAGTATTGTCCGCCGTGCTTTTCGGTAATATCTTTCAATGCCCTGGTTGAAGAGAGATTGCTTACCGTATTTCCTTTTTTGAGTCCGAGCACATAATCTGCCACGGCCACCAGCGTATATTCTTCGCCAAACATGCTGCCATCTTCACAAACAAAACAAAGTCTGTCTACATCCGGATCTACAGCAATACCAAGGTGTGCTTTCTGACGCACCACTTCGTTACTCAGCTGAGTGAGGTTTTCCGGTAGTGGTTCAGGGTTGTGTGCAAATTTTCCATTCACTTCTTCGTTGAGGAGGATGATGTTTTCAACCCCCAATGCTTTCAGCAGCAAGGGCAGTGCGATGGCACCCGTGCTGTTCACGGCATCTACCACCACTTTAAATCCTGCTTCAGCTATGGCCTGTTGATTCACCCAGGGATGTTGCAGTATTTTTTCA
>DPFD01000198.1:0-2119 GCA_003534175.1 Chitinophagaceae bacterium | reverse complement strand
CAAAACAAAATCTTCCTGAGCCGCGATTTCCAATATACGGGCTCCATCAGCAGCACTGATGAATTCTCCCTTGTGATTGAGCAGTTTCAGTGCATTCCATTCTTTTGGATTATGGCTGGCCGTAAGGATAATGCCACCATCGCACTGAAGGCTTGTAACAGCCATCTCTACCGTAGGGGTAGTACTTAAATCCAGGTCGAGTACCTCAATGCCCAAACCACTCAGTGTGGCATTCACAAGTTGTTTAACCATTGTACCGCTCATTCTTCCATCACGCCCCACTACAACCTTTGCTTTTTTTCTGCCGTTGAGCAGCCAGGTGCCGTAAGCAGCGGTGAATTTTACAATATCGGGCGGAGTGAGGTTATCGCCGGTCAGGCCACCAATAGTGCCGCGGATTCCGGAGATGCTTTTGATCAATGACATGTACAATAATTTTCGGAACGCAAAGATAAAGAACCGCGGGCAGTTAATGCCCCCCAAAATCTGATGAATAAGCAATGCCAAGCATTACCTTTGCTACATGGAATCCTGGTTTAAAAATTGGTTCAATTCACCGTATTACCATCAGTTGTACTTTAACCGTGACGAAGCGGAGGCTGAGCGGTTCATTTCTAACCTGCTGGAACGCCTCAAACCTCCGGCCGGCGCCACCATGCTCGATGTAGCCTGTGGGCGCGGACGCCATGCGTTGCAACTGGCCGGACATGGATACGATGTTACCGGTATCGATTTGAGTGAAGACAGCATTGCCGAGGCTAAATCCTTTGAACACGAGCGACTGCATTTTTACCGGCACGATATGCGCCTGCCTNNTTTCCGCATCAATTACTACGATTTTGTATTTAATTTTTTTACCAGTTTCGGCTATTTTGAGAGTCAGCGCGAAAACGACAATGCCATGCGCACCATTTCTCAGGCATTGAAAAACCGGGGCACCTTTGTGATTGATTTTTTAAATGTGCATTACGCAGAAGACCACCTTGTGCATCACACAGAACAAACCATTCAGGATGTACATTACATCATCACCAAGTGGTATGATGAAACCCATTTTTATAAAAAGATTGAGATTGAGGATGAACGATATGACGCGCCTTTTGTTTTTACTGAGAGAGTACAGAAACTTACCTTGGGTGATTTCAATGATATGATGTCTTATCAATACCTGCAGGTGAAAGAAGTGTACGGCGATTATCAGTTCTCCCGATATGATATAAAAAAATCTCCGCGTTTAATTATTGTAGCAGAAAAACACCGGTAACATTTACCCGGGTTTGTTGTGCATTAACAACCACCTTGACGTTTGGTATATGGCTTCGGTAAGTTCGCTCAGGTGTTTCTTTATGGAATCGGTGGCGGGTTTTCCTGAAATGGGAACCAGTTCCTCATTCAATCCTTTGATGTTTTTGCGGTAATAAAAATCATCATTCACCACGCCAATCCAGCCTCCTCCATGATACATAATAAAAGCGGCATGTTCACGTGGGTGGTTATTGAATAGATCTCTGCCCAACGCAGTATTGGTGAATGGCTGTTGCATGAGGGATGCGATACTGGGCAACACATCTATCTGCGATACCGTTTCTTTTCTTTTTTCAGGTTTCAACAGCGCGGGGGCGTAAAACAACAAGGGCACATGCACTTCACTCAACCGCTGATCGGTCCATACTTTGGAGTATACGGCTGAAGCATCGCCTTCCAGTCCGTGATCGCCCACGAAAACAAAAACGGTGTTTTTAAAATAGGCTTGTTGTCGAGCGGAGCGAATGAACTGATCATAGCAATAATCAGCATACACAAAAGAGCGAAATTCATCCTCTGATTCAAAACCGTTCTGACGGAGGGTTTCAATCGGGTATTGCGGAAACTGTATGGATTGCGCAGCTGCGGGTAACTGATACGGGCGTTGGTTGTTGCTGGTATGAATGATGGCAAAGAACGGTTTCTGCTGTAAGGCGAGTAATGAATCTGCTTCGAGCAATAAATCAAGATCACTCAGTCCCCACACGGTTTGCCGGGGGGCACGCCACCGGGTTTCATCCACAATCTGTATGCCCGGAATATTTTTTACCAGACCTTCATAATTATTGAACTGCGCCTTGCCACCGGTGAGATA
>DPFD01000242.1:843-7886 GCA_003534175.1 Chitinophagaceae bacterium | reverse complement strand
ACCGAATGCAGCCATCGTGAAATAACCCATCGGAACGGCAATTTAGTAATAATTTAAGCGCCTGATTGAAAAAGAATAGCCATATTTGAGCCTGTTATGAAATCTGTTATTTGTTTTTTATCTCTATGGGTATATATATCAGGCGTTTGTGCACAACCCGGTGGTATGCCTCCTACTCCAAAAATTATTCCGGCGGCTGAGCGGATGGACGTATACCTGCCCCTGTTGAAAGGAAAAAAAGTGGGCGTGTTTGCCAATCATACCAGCATGGTAAACCGCACGCACTTGGTGGACACTCTATTATCATCCGGTGTTCAGGTGATCAGGGTGTTCGGACCGGAACATGGATTCCGGGGTACAGCCGGGGCCGGTGAAAAAGTGAAGAGTCAGAAAGATGCTGCCACCGGACTACCGGTAGTCAGTTTATATGGTGCCAAGAAAAAGCCTACGGCAGATGACCTGAAAGGCATTGACGTGCTGTTGTTTGACTTGCAGGATGTGGGTGTTCGGTTTTACACCTATATCTCTTCCCTACAATATTTCATGGAAGCTGCGTTTGAACAGGGCATTCCGCTGATGGTGCTTGACCGGCCCAACCCGAACGGACATTACATCGACGGACCGGTACTGGAAAAGGCTTTCTCTTCATTCGTAGGACTTCAACCCGTGCCGGTAGTGTATGGCATGACCATAGGTGAATATGCCATGATGATTGCCGGTGAACGATGGCTCACACCGCAGGCCAATAAAAAACATGACTACTACCGCAATGCACAATCAACTCCTGACACGCCCTTTCATTTTCTGGTAATCAAGTGTGGTAACTACAACCGAAACATCGAGTACACCTTACCGGTAGCCCCCTCTCCCAATCTGCCGGATCAGGCTACCATTCGCATCTATCCTTCAACGTGCTTTTTTGAAGGCACGGTGATGAGTGAAGGTAGGGGAACCGATAAACCTTTTCTGTATGTGGGTCATCCTGCCATGCCTAAAAACATGTTCACCTTTACCCCTAAACCCAATGCCGGTGCGAAATCAAGCAAATGTTATTTTCAAACCTGCTATGGCTGGAATTTCACAGCAACTGCACAAAGAAAAAAATTCGACCGCATCCGGATAGATTACCTCATTAATGCGTACAATGCCTTTCCGGGAAAGGACAGCTTCTTCCTGAAAAATAATTTTTTCAATAAACTGGCGGGCAACAGCACACTCATGGAGCAAATCCGAAAGGGAACACCCGAAAAGGAAATCCGAAAAAGCTGGCAGCCCGGCATTGAACGCTTTAAAACCATCCGAAAAAAATATCTTCTCTATCCTGATTTTGAATGATGCAGATGAACAGACAATCGTTGCGAATAATATTCATGGGCACACCGGAGTTTGCTGCCACTTCACTGAAAGCCCTGACTGATGGTGGTTTTAATGTAGTAGCGGTAGTTACTGCACCCGACAAACCCGCGGGGCGCGGGTTACAACTGCAGCAAAGCGCCGTAAAAAAACTTGCCCTTGAACATCAGATACCGGTGCTCCAGCCCGAAAAATTAAAAGACCCTACATTCCTGGAAACACTACGGGCTTTTAAAGCAGATGTACAGGTAGTGGTAGCATTCAGGATGTTGCCTGAAGTGGTATGGAATATGCCTCCTATGGGAACCATCAATGTACACGGTTCACTCCTGCCCGATTACCGGGGTGCCGCTCCCATTCATCATGCAGTGATGAACGGAGAAAGTACTACCGGCGTTACCACATTCAAATTAAAACACGAAATAGATACCGGAGATATTCTGTTGCAGGCCCCCTTATCCATTGCGGAAGATGAAACCACCGGATCGGTGCACGACCGAATGATGGTGGCGGGCGCCCATTTACTCGTTCAAACCCTCGACCGGCTGCTGGAAGGTAGCATCCAGCCTACAGCACAACCGATGCAGTCTGGCAAACACGCCCCGAAAATTCATACCGAAGACTGTAAACTGAATTTTGAATTAACAGCCCGTGAAGTGCATAACCGGGTGCGTGGATTATCACCCTATCCCGGTGCCTTCACCATGCTGGGTGGAAAAACCCTGAAAATATTTCGTACATCCCTCACCGTTATTCCTTCGGAAAAGGCCGGCAATATTTCAACCGACGGAAAAACATATTTCCGCATTCATTGCCATGATGTGCAACTGGAAATACTGGAGTTGCAGCTGGAAGGAAAAAAGAAAATGCCCGTGGCTGATTTTTTACGGGGTTACCGCTTCACTGAAAGTTTAGTAGGATAATTCACACGTAAACGTATTCCCGGATACCTGAAGGGCTTCTGCGGCCGCGTTGCTCAGGCGCACATCAATGCCTACATTTTCTGAAATATCCGGCACTGCATCCAGCACCTTGGCATAAATGGTTTTACCGTTGGAAGGATTTTGAATAGCTACGATGCTTCCGGCGGCGGCCCGGTTGTGGAAGCAATAATATTTGCCATCATTCCAGCCACTGGTACTTTTAAACACCCCTGCTTTGGCGGATACATTCCTGTTGGTGATGTGTTGTTTTAAATAGGCGCTTTTGAAAAAACCTTCGGTAGAGGCCACTTCGGATGGAGAAGGATCTGGAACAGCTGCCGGTGTTACTTTTGCCGGTTCAGGTTGTTTAGGGGTAGGAGCCGGTGCTTTATCTGTTTTTGGAGCAGGTGTTACTGCGGCCACATCAGCTTGTTTTTTAGGCGCGCTGCCCGATGCTGCCAGTGGCGACAATTCTTTCTTCACTTTCAGGTAACCAAACACTGCATCACTGCCTCCGGAACGTTTATACAAAGGAACAATCACCTCATCTTCTGCCGCAGCACCATCCTTTGAAAAATTGATTTCATTCAGCGGAATGCGCACCATTTGTCCGATGGTTAATCCACCTTCCAGATTCATATTATTATAGGGAGCATATACACGCGGACTGATATTATAAATTCTGCCAATGCTGTAGAAATTTTCCTTGGGCTGAATAACATGGGTGATGTACGGATCCGACGCAGGACCTTCCACGAATACTTTTTTGGATTGTGCCTGTGCGCAAAAACCGCCGGTCAGTATCAACAACAACAGCAGGAGATTTTTCATGAGATGGTATCTGTTAGTTGTTGCAAATATGGGAAATTTTGTTGGTTGTTGTGCCGTTCATTTGTTAATGATGCGCCAGTGCCTGGGATAATAATTATTCATTCGGTTGGATAATACTTTCATCCACCCCATGGGCAGTGATTGATAACATGCCAGCACCCAGCCCCGGAGATCCGTTTCAACATGAACAGACTGGCCACGCAAATATTGCAGCGCGTCTTCCTGCTGTAAGTTGATGGCGGGAACAGAAGGGCTGATTAACTTACTGCACGCCAGTTCATGATCGGGTATCCAATCGGTTCTGGATGGCATTCCCAAACACACTCCGGCTTTACGGATGTACAGATGCTTCTGCAGCCACGGCAGATATCCGGCCAGTCCCGCATGAAATCCGAGATAGGCATCTTTAAACTTCACGATGTCGAGAGATTGTACAGATACATATGCCTGCATCTGCCTGATGACATCGGCAGCAACCTTCGGAATTTTTTCAGGTGTATAGGAATGCGTCGGGCCTTCCTCGGGCTTTCGAAAAGCCGCAATAAAAAATCCTTCACCGCGAACACGATCGGGATAAAAACGATATCCGGTGGCACCCGAATCAGCTTTTGTTTCCACAATGTTCCAGGAATCGGAGGTGTTTACTTTTAAGGATGTATACCCTGCTTTCACCAGCACATCCAACACCTGCTCATTTTCTTCCGCTGAATAAGAACAGGTGGCGTAAATTAACAGTCCGCCGGGCTTTAATGCCGGAAGGGCCTCCTGCAAAATCTGTTGCTGCCGCAAACTGCAATGCTTTACCTGTTCGGGGCTCCACTCCTCCACTGCTGCCGGATCTTTTCTGAAAAGTCCACTGCCACTGCAAGGAACATCGGTTATCATCACATCAAAAAAATGTTCGAGCCGGGCAAAATCAGCCGGAGCACTGCCCGTAACTACTACATTGACAGCTCCCCAACGGGTAATATTTTCTTCGAGTATGCTTAACCGTTGTTTAATCACTTCATTGCACACCAGCAAACTTCCCGGTGTGATCAGATTCTGCACGAGTGTTGATTTTCCTCCCGGGGCTGCACATAAGTCGAGTACCCGTAGATCCTTTGTAACATCGGCACACTGCGTAAGCACCTGTTCCAGAAACATACTGCTGGCTTCCTGCACATAGTACGCACCTGCATGCCAGAGCGGATCGGTAATGAAAGACGGACGACTGCTGAGGTAACGGCCATTGGAGCACCAGGGCACGTTGCCATCTTCAGGAAATGAAATGGGGGCAGGCTTGAAGCTATTCAGGCGAATGGAGACGGGTGCATCCACTAACGTGTGCGCCTGTACGAAATCATGTTCGTTATAACCGGTAACGCCTTCCAGCGATCGCAATAGGGCTTCAGGCAGTTTCACTACGGGTTGCATTTAATTCCGTGCAAGGTACATTATGATTGTTTCACCTCATTGCAGAGCTCCTGCAATACTTTTTTGGCATCTCCGAACAACATGGATGTTTTAGGCTGGAAGAAGAGCTCATTTTCAATACCGGCGTATCCCGGTTTCATGCTGCGTTTGTTTACGATTACCGTTTTAGCCAGTTCCACTTCGAGGATGGGCATTCCGTAAATAGGTGAAGAGGGATCGGTTTTAGCGGCGGGATTCACCACATCGTTGGCCCCCAGAATCAACACCACATCACAGGTTTTAAACTCATCGTTGGCTTGCTCCATTTCCAGCAGTTTATCATACGGCACATCCGCTTCGGCCAGTAACACGTTCATGTGTCCGGGCATTCGTCCTGCCACGGGATGAATGGCGTACTTCACTTCCACTCCTTTGGCCGTGAGTAAATTTTCGAGTTCATGACAGGTATGCTGCGCCTGTGCCACGGCGAGTCCGTATCCCGGCACTATCATCACTTTATTGGCATAGTTCATCACCATGGCTGTATCACTCAAACTGATTTCCTTGTGATGCTGAGTAGCCCCGGCAACGGATTGTCCGCCGGTAGTTCCTCCACCGAACGAACCGATTACTACATTCAGCAGACTTCGGTTCATGGCTTTGCACATGAGGATGGTGAGCAGTGTACCTGCAGCGCCCACGAGGATACCTCCGGTTAACATTACTTTATTGTCGTACATAAACCCACCGGTAGCAGCGGCTACACCGGTAAAACTATTCAGAAGGGAAATCACCACCGGCATATCGGCTCCGCCAATTGGCAGTACAAAGAACACACCGTACAGTAACGACAACACCAGGGTAGCATAGAAGTACACGGCTGCCTGCTGTACACCGGCATTGTAGCACAACACTGCTCCGGCCACCACCAGCAGCAGGAAGGCAATGTTCACTATATGCTGTCCTTTAAAGCTGATGTCTTTTTGTTTCCCGCTGAGTTTGAGATAGGCGATGATACTACCGGCAAAGGATACACTACCAATGATCAATCCGGCCACAATGGCAATGTAAAAGCCGGCCGGCACTGTTGCAGAAAATGCATCCGCAGGTTGTTGTGCTGCCACATGGTGCAGGTGGTTGAATTCAATCAGTGCAATGAGCATGGCACAGGCACCGCCCATACCGTTAAAGAGGCTCACCATTTCAGGCATGGCGGTCATCTTCACTTTTTTGGCGATCATCCACCCTACTGCCGTGCCCACAGCCAATGCGAGGAAAATGAGTCCTTTGTTCTGAATGCCCAGTCCGGCATCTTCATATAAAAAGATGGTTCCGAAAATGGCGAGGGTCATACCCAGGGCTGCCACCTGATTGCCTTTGCGTGCTGAGGCGGGATGAGATAGCATTTTCAATCCGATAATGAATGTTACCGAAGCTATGAGGTATAACAGTGTGAGCAAATTTTGTTGCATCATTTTGTGCGATAAGAAGGTTGACTAATCGGTGATTTCACAGGGTATTGTATGGCGTCAGCGCCCTTTCTTTTTAAACATTTCGAGCATCCGGTCGGTAACTACAAAACCTCCCACCACATTCAGCGTACCCAGCACTACTGCCAGGAAACCGAGGATTAATGCTGCATAATTATCGGTTTCAGCCTTGCCCATTACAATAATGGCTCCGATGATTACTACGCCGTGTATGGCGTTGGCGCCACTCATGAGGGGCGTGTGCAACACACTTGGTACACGGCCTATCACTTCAATACCCACAAAAATCATGAGTACAACGATGTAAATAATCTGCTGATGTGTGTTTATCCAATCAAGTATCCCATTCATATAAAATATTTTATTGTGATTATACTTTCAGCCTGTCGTGCACCACCACGCCCTCATGCACCATACACGTACCTTTCACCAGATCGTCATCAAAATTCAGGTGGAGGGTGCCTTCGGGTTTAATGATCAACTGCAGGAAATTGAGGATGTTTTTTCCGTAGAGTTTACTCGNNAATATCGGCTGACAATGCGGAGTTCCCGATGATGGTAACACCCGATACCTGTATCCGTTCATTATTCCGGGTGAAGGGGGTATTACCGCCGGTTGCAGCGGCCAGATCAATAATAACCGATCCGTTGCGCATACTTTCCACCATGGATTCGGTAATGAGCACCGGGGCTTTTTTACCCGGAATCTGTGCAGTAGTGATGATGATATCAGACTTGGCGACGCTTTCGGCTATGCGTTTCCGTTGTTTCTCCTTGAATTCTTCCGATTGTTCCACGGCATAACCTCCTGCTGCGGAGGCATCGGCAGCACCTTCTACTTCAATAAATTTTGCTCCCAGGCTCATCACTTCTTCCTTAACAGCAGGACGGGTATCAAACACTTCCACTACCGCCCCCAGCCTGCGGGCAGTGGCAATGGCCTGTAAGCCAGCCACACCGGCACCCAGTATCAACACCTTGGCCGGAGCAATGGAACCGGCTGCTGTCATGAACATCGGGAAATACCTGGGATATACATTGGCCGCGAGCT
>DPFD01000242.1:0-826 GCA_003534175.1 Chitinophagaceae bacterium | reverse complement strand
CCTGACTGCTGAGTACATCCATGGATTGCGCCCGGGTAGTGCGTGGTAATAGATCTAAACTAAACGCCGTAACCAAATGCGACTTCCATTGTGTGAGGGCTTCGGGATTCCATAAAGGAAAATACATCCCCAGCCAGGTTTTACCGGCATGCGCGGATATTTCGGCAACAGATGGCTGGTGAATAGAGAGCAGGATATCAGCCTCACGCAACACATCGTTTCTGGACGCTATGGTAGCACCGGCCTGTTGATACACATCATCCTGTGCAAAAGCGAGTATGCCCGCACCGGTTTCAACACACACCGTAAGGTTCCATTTTTGCAAGGTGGCGATATGCTCAGGGAGGAGCGAAACCCGTGTTTCGCCGGCAGGCTCTTTGAGTATTCCAACTTTCATAAGCAGTGAATTACCCGTAAGATAAGCAATTTAATAACGGATTGTGTAGTGTTGTTTCACCAGAAATTCTTTTCTGAAAAAGACGATACCAATAAAAAATAAGTCGCTGGTAGCTGTAACCTGCGGATGGCGGCAGATTTCACTCCATGCCGATTCCATTTCAGCGCTCCAGTGGATATCATCGAAAATGAGGATGGAATCATCGTGTATGCGCTCCAGTAACTGATGAAAATAATCGAGCGTTGGTGCTTTTCGGTGGTTCCCGTCGATGTACACAAAATCTACGGAATCCAGTTCTTTCAGCAGTTCGGGTAGCTGATAATCGAAATCACCCTGTATCAGTCTGATATTTTTTAGTTGAAGTTGTTGGAATGTTTGCTGAGCAACGGCCGCAATGGCCGGAGCGCCTTCCATCGTGTACACGGGTTT
>DPFD01000071.1:1668-3374 GCA_003534175.1 Chitinophagaceae bacterium | reverse complement strand
ATGCGTGCCGCGCTTGAGCAAGCCCGCAAAGGACGTTTACACATCCTGGATGCCATGTACAATACCATCGAAGGTGCACGTCCGGATGTGAAACCACATGCTCCACGCATGGTGAAGTTTACCATTGATAAGGAATACATCGGTGCTGTTATCGGACCGGGTGGTAAAGTGATTCAGGAGATTCAGCGCGAAACAGGAACTACCATCACCATTGAAGAAGTTGCCAACACCGGTGAAGTAAGCATATTCTCCAAAGAGAAAGCCGGATTGGATAAGGCTGTAGCCTGGATTAACGGACTGGTAGCAGTTCCGGTAATCAACGAAGTGTATGAAGGTACCGTGAAAAGCATTAAAGATTTCGGAGCCTTTGTTGAATTCCTACCGAAGAAAGAAGGATTGCTACATATCAGTGAAATCATGTGGAAGCGCCTCGATTCTATGGAAGGGGTGTTCAAGGAAGGAGATAAAGTAAAGGTGAAGTTGCTGGATATTGATCCACGTACCGGAAAATTCAAACTGAGCCGCAAAGCTTTATTGCCAAAACCTGAACGTCAGGAAGCCAGACCCGATAACGGAGCTCAATAATACTTTTAATTGTATATTCAGCTGCAGCCTTAAACTGCAGCTTTTTTTATGGAACATTATTTATACCATTTTAAAGAAGTAGATGCCGCAGCACGTGATGTGCTGATTGCGGTATTAAGTGATTTGCCATTCAGCGGTTTCGAAGAAATGGATCACAGCCTGTTGGCATATATTCCGGTGAAAGATGCGGAGCAGTTATCCGATACCGTTATTCAGCAACTGGGTTTTCCGTTCAGTGTGCAGCTGATTGAAGCCCAGAACTGGAATGAACAGTGGGAGAGCAGCTTCCAACCTGTACGCATACCCGAAGATGAAAATGTTCGTCCTGAAGTTTTCATTCATGCCGGATTTCATCAGCCGCATCCTGATGCGAGATTCAATATTTCCATCACTCCCAAAATGAGTTTTGGTACCGGACATCATCAAACCACCTATCTGATGATGGAGGAGATGTTGCAGATTTCGTTTTCAGAAAAAGTGGTGATTGATTTTGGTACGGGTACCGGTGTACTGGCCATCCTGGCCGCCAAACTGGGAAGTAATAATGTGCTGGCGATTGATTATGATGAATGGTGTATTGAGAATGCCCGTGAAAATATTACAGATAATGGTACCCTTCAGGTTGAACTGAAACAGGCCGATGTTTTTATCCGTCAGCCGGCAGATATCATTCTCGCCAACATCAACCTGAACGTTATAACTGAAAATCTGCATGCCATGCTGGATTCGTTGAATCCGGGTGGAATATTACTGTTAAGTGGCATGTTGTTGCAGGATGAACACTTTATAGTGAAGACATTGAATATGAATCACTGTTCTAACCTAACGGTAAAGCATAGGGGAAATTGGATTATGGTTAGGATAAATAAGGATTAAGTATAATATGGGTAAGGTGCGCACGGTTTATTTTTTTTGATTTATATTCGCATACCAACTATCCTGAAAAGGCATGAAAGAATTTGGATTAATTGTATTGGCGTATTTGTTAGGCTCTATCCCAACAGCCCTTTTGATCAGTAAATCGTTTTTCGGTATCGATATCAGAGAATACGGCAGTGGCAATATGGGAGCTACCAACACCTTCCGTGTGCTCGGCCCCCGGTATGGTACCATTGTGATGG
>DPFD01000071.1:0-1636 GCA_003534175.1 Chitinophagaceae bacterium | reverse complement strand
TATGTAGATAATGAACTAGCCAGAATCAACATGATGATAGGCCTGGGGCTCTCTGCCGTGGTAGGCCATATTTTCCCGGTATTTGCCAACTTCAAAGGCGGTAAAGGGGTTGCTACTCTGTTTGGAATGATCGTGGCCCTGCAACCCGTGGTAGCTGCCAGTTGTGTGGCTGTTTTCATTGTGGTACTTTACCTCACCCGGTACGTTTCACTCAGTTCTATCCTAGCCGCTCTCATGCTCCCGGTTTGTGTATTGTGGATTTGGAACGAAAATGAATTGCTTTACCGGATTTTTGCCCTGCTGGTGGCAATACTTGTATTGGTTACGCATCAGAAAAACATTATCCGCCTCATTAAAGGCGTGGAAAGCAGGATTCCCATTCTGAAACACCGCGACCGTCGCAGAAACAGAAGGCGTTCGTAATCTCTCTCCTTCCTCTCTTTATCAAATATCTACTGGGTTGATAATCAGCAGACTGTGAACTTTTTGTCGATTTTTTCCTACAAAAAGGGCATTTTTTCGTATCTTTGCACCTCATTCGAAACATCTTCATTTACTAAAAGGTCAATTATGTCATTACCAACCGTATTAGAAAAGCTGCAGATAAAATCAGAAAAATATTTTTTAATACAGGGAATGCCTTCATCGATCGAAAAGCCTTTCTCTAAACTCAATTACGCCAAAAATGTAACACCGCTGCTGAGGGCTCGTAAAATTGATTTTGCCCTGATTTTTGCGGTGAATGTTCGTCAATTGGCTCAAATTGTGGATGAAGTGGTGCCGGCCCTCCATGAGAACGGAAAGTTCTGGGTGGCCTATCCAAAATCTACTTCAAAAATTTATTGTGACCTGAGCAGGGATTACAACTGGGAATTGCTCACTGGTTTGGGCTTTGAGCAGGTAAGTCAGGTTGAGCTCGACAGTGTGTGGGCTGCTATCCATTTCTCCAGAAACGGCGCCTGGGAAGGTGATTTGGAATACACCATAGAAGAAGCTTCTTCCGCTCAAGCCTGATATTCCTTATTTTAAAATGACGGTGCCCAGACTTTGACTGAGCAGCATTTCAGCTTGTTTTAACTGCTGATGAATGGCCACACGCTCCAGTAAGTCATCATCATTGGATGCCTGCTCCATTTCCCTTTGATTTTCCTGAATCATCCGTTTTACTTTACGGAGTTTAAAGTAAATGATGGAGGTTTCCATTTCCATGATGTACATGTCCTCCCGGGTAGGAATTTTTTCATTGTACATTTCCTGCCAACGCGGACTAATTTCAGTTTGTACTTCCATCACCTGTATCACCAGCGAGCTGATGTCGCGGTCTTCTAGGTATAAAAAATCCTTGGCCGTGGGTTGTCGTCCGGAGGCATACATCTCCTTGTATTGAAGGAATATATTTTCCAGAGCCTTATTGTTGAAGGTTAGCTCATTCTCTTCCAACTCGTGGATGATATAGTCTGCTACTGTCTGGTCGTGATACATTTTTAAACCAAAATCTAGCAGGGCTCGAATCACCGCCTGCTCCTGGCGCTCGTCTTCATCCAGTAAATGTATACTATCGGCAGAGGCTACTGATTCACTACCCGGGATTTCAATTGTGGAAGGTTCCTGAAACACTTTTGCTCCGGAATTCGGC
>DPFD01000072.1 GCA_003534175.1 Chitinophagaceae bacterium | reverse complement strand
CCAGGGTGTCGAGCCCAACCACGTCAGCGGTTCTGAATGTGGCTGATTTAGGACGGCCAATTACCGGTCCGGTTAATGCATCTACCTCATCAATAGTTAAACCAATTTCTTCCATCAGGTGCATGATGCTCATCATCGAAAACACANNACACCAATGCGGTTGGCGATGAAGGCGGGGGTGTCTTTGCACAACACCGTGGTCTTGCCCAACTGAAGATCGCCGTAATGCATCAGGAAATCAATCACTGATGGGTCAGTATAAGGCGTTGGGATGATTTCGAGCAAACGCAGGTATCGTGGCGGATTGAAAAAGTGTGTGCCGCAAAAATGTTTTTTAAAATCATCGCTGCGGCCTTCCGCCATCATTTGAATAGGAATACCCGAAGTGTTCGATGATATGATGGTTCCGGGCTTTCGGTATTTTTCAACCTGTTCAAACACGCTTTGTTTTATATCCAGTCGCTCCACCACCACTTCAATAATCCAGTCGGCTTTGGCAATATCCTTCATGTGGTCGGTGAAATTTCCGGTACGTACCAAACGAGCTACATTTTTATGATACACCGGGGAAGGAGATGATTTTAACGCGGCAGTCCATGCATCGTTCACAATTTTATTTCGAACGGCAGGAGATGTTTGTTCACCCGCCTCCGGATTCAGTATATCCAATAACAAAACCGGCACACCCACTCCGGCAAAATGTGCGGCTATCCGGCTACCCATCACGCCACTGCCCAGAACGGCTACCTGGTTAATCTTTCTGTTCATACTCAGATGTTTTAGAAATTAGTTAGTTAAACAACTATTTTAACGAAGTTAGTCAATTTCAAAATAGTCCGGTAGATAAATGATAAAAAAAGAGGAATTTTTCAATTCCTCCTGTAAAGTGTTTTAAAGCGTATTTGAACTGAGCCTTTTTTATGAAACGTTGCAGCCGCCGTCCACGTCAGCACCTACAAAATGCAGGGTTCCCTGAGCGTCTTCTGCCATCAGAATCATTCCATTGCTTTCAATGCCGCGCATGGTGCGTGGCGCGAGGTTGGTAACCACCACCACTTTTCGGCCGATGATATTTTCGGGTGCGTGATGCAGGGCTATGCCACTCACAATCGTGCGTGTTTCGGTGCCGAGGTTTACTTCCAGCTTTAATAATTTATCTGCTTTCTGTACTTTTTCAGCCTTGGTGATGATGCCGGTTTTCAGGTCAATTTTTGCAAAATCATCAAAGGTAATGGTAGGTTTTGGTGCGGGGGCGGCTGTATCGGCAACAGGAGCTGCGGCCACTTTCACGGCTGCGCTTTTTAATTTGAGTTTTTCAATTTGTGCGGATACTTCTGTGTCTTCCATTTTGCGGAACAGCAGTTCCGGTGCACGCAGGGAGTAGCCGGTTTTGAGCAAGTCTGTTTTGCCCGCGTTTTCCCATTCCAGCATTTTAGGAACCACCTTCATCATCCTGCATAAAGTTTGGGCAGCGTTCGGCAGGAAGGGGTGCATGAGGATGGCAAGGTTGGCCGTTAGTTGTAAACACAGGTGCAGGCAGTTGTCAATTTTTTGCTGTGCTTCGGGAAGTACGTTTCCTTGCTCGTCGGTTTGTTTGGCAACAATCCAGGGTTCCTGTTCCTGCATGAATTTATTTCCTTTTCGTGCGAGGTCAACCACTTCAAATAATTCGTCTCTGAATTTGAACTGTTGGATGAGTGATCCGGTGTTATCAGCGGATGATTTGATCTGGATAAGTAGTTGGGTTGCTTCCTCATTCAGACTGTGCAGTTTGGGTACTTTACCATTGCATAATTTATGCATCAGTACAAAGGTTCGGTTTACAAAATTTCCGAGCACGGCCACCAGTTCACTGTTCACGGCATCCTGAAATCCTTTCCAGGTAAATTCGCTGTCTTTTGTTTCGGGTGCAATGGCGGTGAGGTAGTAGCGTAACGCATCTACCATGGTTTGTCCGTTTTCCTTTTTTACAAAGTCGTTGATGTATTCATCCATCTCAATACTCCAGCCCCGGCTAGTACTCATTTTATCGCCTTCCAAATTCATGAATTCATTGCTGGGAACAAAGGACGGTAAGATGTTTCCGTGCAGGTGCAGCATTACCGGAAAGATGATGCAATGAAACACGATGTTGTCTTTCCCGATGAAATGCACCAGGCTGGTATCCGCGTCATTCCAATAGGGTTCCCAGTTTTTCTGATGATCAATTGCCCATTGTTTTGTGGCACTGATATAACCGATGGGCGCATCAAACCAAACATAGAGTACTTTTCCATCGGCGCCTTCCACCGGAACCTGCACACCCCAATCCAGATCGCGTGTTACAGCCCGGGGTTGTAAACCGGCATCCAGCCAGCTTTTACACTGACCCAGCACATTGGTTTTCCAGTCGGTGGCATGGTCTTCCAGTATCCATTTACGCAGAAAATTTTCATATTGCTGTAAGGGCAGATACCAGTGTGTGGTACGTTTTTTTACAGGTTCATTTCCGCTGATGGTACTTCTCGGTTGAATCAGTTGCTCGGGGCTGAGTGAAGTGCCGCATTTTTCACACTGATCACCAAAAGCGCCGGGGAAGCTGCATACCGGACAAGTACCGGTAATGTAACGGTCTGCTAAGAATGTGTTCGAAGCTTCATCGTAAAACTGTTCAGTTTCTTTTTGTTCCAACAATCCCGCATCGTTCAGTTGTTTAAAAAAAGTCTGTGCGGTTTCATGATGCAGGGTAGAGGAGGTGCGGTGGTAAATATCAAAGGAAATCCCCAGGTCCTGCATATTCTGCTGTAACAATGCATGGTATTTATCTACAATTTCCCTCGGGGTTGTTTTTTCTTTTAACGCCTGAATGGTAATGGCTGCTCCATGTTCATCGCTTCCACATACATACACCACATCTTTTTTTTGTGAGCGGAGGTAACGTACATAGATATCCGCCGGTAAGTAGGCGCCGGCCAGATGGCCAATGTGCTTGGGTCCGTTGGCATAGGGTAAGGCAGATGTAATCAGATATCGTTTAGGTTCTTTTGTCATGTGCTGTAAATGATTGTGGCAAAGGTCTGTATTATGCCGATTATCAACAAATACTACTTTTTTACTAAATTCAGGTTTTTGCAGGGCATTATGTTTGTAGACGTGAAGAAAATTTCAATAGCCATACTGGAAGATGAAGAGATCATCCGCAACGCACTGATCACACTGTTGTGTGTGCAGCCCGATATTGAAATTGCCGCAACGTATGAAACGGGTGAAGCCGCGTTGGACCAGTTGAGCCACAAACCGGTAGATGTGTTATTGTTCGATATTAACCTGCCCGGCATCAGCGGAATTGAAACCATCAGCAGGCTGAAAACTGTTCAGCCACAAATTCAATGCATGGCCATCACCAGTTATGATGATGCCGACAATATCTTTAATGCGCTCAAAGCCGGAGCCACCGGTTACATGCTCAAAAATATTCAGCCCGATAAACTGAGTGAGGCAATCAAGGAAATTCATGCGGGCGGATCTCCCATGAGCAGCCAGATTGCACGCAAAGTGGTGACAGAATTTGCCAATTTGAAAGAAGATGTATTGTATTCAGCTGCATTATCCCGCCGCGAAAATGAAATTCTGCAATTGCTGGCAAAAGGATTCAGGTACAAGGAAATTTCAGCCCAGTTATTCATTTCTGTTGAAACCGTTAGAACCCACATCAGAAACATTTACGAGAAGCTTCAGGTAAAAACCAGAGATGAAGCCATCCGTAAAGTAAAGTCATAGTTTTTTCATTGAAAAGAATTACCTCATCCTATATACTCCCCGGATAATAGAAGGCGAGTTTGCCTGTTTTTGATTACTACTTTTTTACCCGCCTGTTCATAACACATTGTTTTGATAATTGCGTTTATTCGTAAACGTTTGGTGAATATCCACTGAACACAACAGCATTCTTAAACCAAAAAAAAGACAATCATGAAATTGAAATCCTTGATGATGGCTGCGGCCGGAGCCACCCTGTTGCTCACCACGGTATCCTGTAAAAAAGACAGTAATGAAGGCGGAGGAGGGCTTCGCGCAGATGATTTACCGGTGGGTAAAGGTGTAATTGAATTTAAAACCAACAGAGACTTTGGCGGATTAACGTATTTTAAAACCAACATGACTGATTTGTCGGTGGTTACTAAAAATGTTATGGCCGGTACAGATTTATATACCATCGCTGCTTTTCGCCAGGAAGGTACCAGTTTTGGTCAGGCACAGTTAACTATGAATGTATCTCCGATAGGTGCAAACACTACGGGCGGTAGCCTCACCGGTGCTTTCGGTGGTTCCGGAAATGTGGTGGGAACCTTGTTGATCAATAATGGACCATTGGGATCAACCAACAGCTTCGCCGGTGTAGATGGCGGAAATGTCACCATCACTAAATTGACTAATGAAGTAATTGAAGGAACCTTNNTCCTGCACCGTTGAAAACAACACAACCATGCAAACCATGGAAATTACTGAAGGCAAGTTTGCTGCAAGATTTTAATGAATCATACATTGAAGGGATTCATCAGGTTGCCGGATGGCAACCTTTTTTATTTACCGCTGATGTAATCTGTGCAGCGATTACACATTTTCCGCTTAATTTAGTGCAGGTTAAAATCAATCAGCAGTATGAAAAAATTTTGGATAGGAATTTGTTTGTTCCTCGCCGTTCAGGCAACCGCGCAGCAAAAATTGTTTACCATGCAGGATGCTATGATAGGCAGCAGAACAACGTTGGCCCCTGAAACCCTGCGTCAGTTGCAGTTTGTTAAGGGTACCCCGGATGTGGTGTTCATCAAAAAGATGAATAATGAGGATGTGTTTGTGCGCTATAATCCTGTTAAGAATACCGGTATCACTGTATTAACGTTGCAACAAATGAACCTATATTTTGCTGCTGCCGGTTTGGATACGGTAAAATCGTTTCCTGCAGTTCAGTTTGAAAAAGACCGATACATCGTTTCGGTAAAAGGGAAAAAGTATGCTTTCAACCTCGCGGATGGTAAGGCCAGCCCTTTGAGTAACCCGCTCACTGAAGGGAAGGAGGTATTGGAAGAAAGTAAAGCCGGATATGTGGCGTTCAGTGATCAGGATAACCTGTTCATTGCAGCAGAAGGGAAAGTGTATCAGGTTACTAAAGACGGATCCCGCGATATAGTGTATGGTAAAGCTGTACACCAGCAGGAATTTGGAATATCCAAAGGTACATTCTGGAGCAACGATGGTAAAAAACTGGCGTATTACAGGATGGATCAGACCATGGTACCCGATTATCCCATCATCCGTTGGAACAAGCGCCCTGCCGTGAATGAATCTATCAAATACCCGATGGCAGGTGATCCCAGTCATCATGTTACACTGGAAGTGTACAGCATAACGGGAAAGCATACACGAATATCAACCGGATTACCGGCAGAGCAATTCCTGACCAATATTTGCTGGTCGCCCGATGATCAGTCTATCTTCATTGCAGTGTTGAACCGCGAACAGAATCATATGAAGCTGAATCAGTATGATGCACAATCAGGGAATTTTGTGAAAACACTGTTTGAAGAAAAGCACGACCGTTATGTGGAGCCATTGAAGCCCATGGTGTTTGTGCCCGGTAAACCCAATGAGTTTATATGGGAAAGCCGCCGCGATGGCTGGAATCATCTCTACCATTACAACCTGACAGGAAAACTCCTTCGTCAGCTCACTTCAGGCCCCTGGGAAGTTACCGAGATGAAAGGCTTCAGTCCGAAAGCGGATGAGCTGTATTATGTTTCTGCCGCTGAATCTCCGCTCACCCGTCAGTTGTATGCCTTACAATTGAAAACAGGTAAATCTAAACAACTCACCCAACCCAATCTCCGGCATCTGGTGAGTGTGAATAACGAAGGCACCTATGCCCTCTCTAACGCCAGCAATATCAATACTCCCCGCGTGATTTCACTGATTAATCTGAAAACCGGAAAAGAAAATGTGCTGCTGACTGCATCCAACCCGCTTAAGGATTATGCTTTGGGCAATATGCAACCCGTAGTACTGAAATCTTCCGACGGATATGATTTACACGGTAGGTTGTATCAGCCCGTTTCTTTTGATAAAGAGAAAAAATATCCTGTTATTGTATATTGGTATGGAGGTCCGCATGCACAGCTAACCACCAACAGCTGGAACGGTGGCTCGGGAGACCTGTGGTTTCAGTACCTGGCTCAGCAGGGCTTTGTGGTGTTTACATTCGATACCAGAGGAAGCGCCTACCGCGGCATGGAATTCGAACAAACGATTTTCAGAAAAGCAGGCATACCTCAGATGGAAGACCTGATGCAGGGAGTGCAGTATCTGAAGAATCTTGGATATACCGATACAGAAAAAATGGGATTGTTTGGATGGAGTTATGGAGGATTTATGACCACCTCCTTTCTGCTGAATCATCCCGGAGTGTTTAAAGCCGGTGTAGCGGGCGGACCGGTAATGGACTGGAAGTACTATGAAATCATGTACACCGAACGATACATGGATACACCCGCTGAAAACCCTGAAGGTTATGCAATGACAAACCTCACGGAGCAAACCGCGAAACTGAAAGATAAACTCCTGATTATTCACGGTATGCAGGATCCTGTGGTGGTGATGCAACACTCCGTAAATTTTGTAAAGGCGGCGGTAGACAACGGCATACAGGTTGATTACATGATTTATCCCGGACATGAACACAATGTGCTGGGTAAAGACAGAATTCATCTGTATCAGAAAGTAACCGATTATTTTATGCAGCACCTCAAATAACAAATCATTTTCTTAACGCTCGAATATGGATGTACTTACGGTAAATAATCTGGTTAAACATTACGGTCCGGTGAAAGCACTGAACGGTATTCAGTTCAAAGTTCCACGGGGCACGGTGTTTGGAATACTAGGGCCCAACGGCAGCGGAAAAACTACCCTGCTGGGCATCATCATGGATGTACTCAAGGCCACAAGCGGCGAGTATAATTTTTTTGGTGAAGGAACGGGAGCGGATACCCGAAGAAAGATTGGTACATTACTCGAAACACCTAATTTCTATCATTACCTCACGGCGGTTCAGAATCTGAAAATTGCCGCCTCTGTTAAACAGCGGGGTGAGGAAGATATTGATCGCGTGCTGGAAATGGTGAACCTGCATCAACGGAAAAATTCTGCGTTCAGCACCTATAGCCTGGGTATGAAACAGCGTCTGGCCATCGCCTCTGCGTTATTGGGGAATCCGGAAGTGCTGGTGCTTGATGAACCTACCAACGGGCTTGATCCGGTAGGGATTGCTGAAATCCGTGAACTAATTAAAAAGCTGCACAAGGAAGGGAAAACCATCATAATGGCCAGCCACATGCTCGATGAGGTAGAAAAAGTTTGTACGCATGTGGCCATCCTGAAGAAAGGTAATATCATGGCATCCGGGCATGTAGATGAAATCTTCCAGCACAGCGATATGATTGAAATTGATGCATCAGACCGCGCTGCATTGGCGGCCGCAATGAAAGATTATCCGGGCGTGGAACAAATCAGGGAAGAAGAAAACGGACTGGTGGTGTACTTTCCTCCCGGTACAGTTACGCTGGCACCGGTAAATGCCTATTGTTTTTCGAAGGGCATTACCCTCAGTAAAATGCTTATCAAGAAGAAAAGCCTCGAAAGTAAATTCATTGAACTAACTAATTAATATGAATACATATCGTACGCTGTTGCATACAGAGTGGTTGAAGCTGAAACACTACATGGTGTTTAAACTCATTGCCATTTTTTTTGGTATAGGCGTAATTGCTACCAATTACATTGTGTACAGTTTCAACAAGAATGTGGTGGGTAACATGCAAGGTGCCAACATGATTGGGTCTTTCAGCCCATATAACTTTGATAAAACGTGGCAAACCACTTCCTATGCCACCGGCTGGTTGTTGATGTTGCCCGCCATGTTGATCATCATCCTCATCACCAACGAGTTTACTTACCGAACCATGCGTCAGCATATCATCGACGGATGGAGCCGCCTGGATGCCGTGCGGGTAAAACTGGCTATGGTATTTATATTCGCTGCGGTATCCACCTTGCTGGTAATCCTAACGGCCCTCGGTTTCGGATTGGCCTCCGGTACCTCATTTTCGTTTGAAGGGTTTGCTCATGTAGGATTCTTTTTCCTCAAAGCACTTACCTACAATCTGATTGCCGCCTTCATTGCCGTATGGATACGCCGCACCGGTTTTGCAATCGGGCTCTTCTTTATTTATATGGGTGCAGAAAACATCATTTCACAATTGATGGACGTGTGGAGTATGCAACTCAGATCATCCGATAATATAGATTTAGGCACACTGGGCGATTACTTACCAATGAGTGCATCTGACGGATTACTCACTTTTCCTGCCAATCCATTAAAAACAATGGCCAGTAGCGTAATGCCAACGTACAACCCCTGGGTAATCGGTGCCTTTGCCATAGCCTATGTATTGCTGTTTTTATGGCTCATACGTAGAAATGTATTAACCAAAGATTTATAAGAAACACCCTTCGGTAGCTAAGGCTGATTCATTATGCCATCTGCATACCATCCGCTCATTACTGTACTAACGGTGATGTGTAATTGCAATTCGGCAGGGCGTGATGGGATGAAAAACCTAAACTTTAAATCATCTCATTCGATACACTTCAGGTAAGTAACATGTATTGTATATATGGAAAAATGAAGGAATGATATACACCGGTGAGGAAGGAAAAACTTCAGAAATCCTAAAAAGGTACACATTCATTACTTATCAATTATCCTTCTCAGGCAGTAAATCGTTCAGTGCCGCTTTAATGGAAGGATACAAAAAGGTAAATCCTGCATTCGCAATTTTCTCCGACGAAACAGTGGTGCTTTTTAATACTTCCAGGCTGCTCTCTCCCAACACCAGTTTCAGCAGGGCCGCGGGTACATGAATTGGGATGTAGGCGTTCTTTCTGATTCTATGAGAGATTTCGATGGTGAGATAACGGTTGGTGGCCGGCATTGGAGCAACCGCATTGTATACACCACTCAGTTGATGTTGCGCGGCAAATTCAATCACCCTGCAAACATCTGTAACGTGAATCCAACTGATTACCTGTTTACCACTGCCCAGAATAGCCGATAATCCATATTTCAGTGGAGCAATGAATTTGGGAAATGCGCCGCCGCCTTTTCCAAAGATGATACCCAATCTGAGAATACACAAAGTCACCCCATTGATTCCCTGCACACTTTCCTCCCAGGCCTTGCAGGTATCTGATAAAAAATTATCACCCGGCGGATCGGTTTCAGAAAAGGTATGTCCCTCTTTATCCGGTCCGTAATACCCGATGGCTGACGCACTGATGATTCCCTGTACGGTATGCGGGTGACGGTTTAGGGTCTTGCGCAGCAATTCGCCGCTTTGTACCCGGCTGTTCAGGATTTCCAGTTTATATTTTTTATTCCACCTTTTATCAGCCACGCCTGCACCGGCCAGATGAATGATATATTGCACCCCTTCGAATGCCTCTAATTGAATTTCCTGATTTTCCGGATTCCAGCTAAAATGCTTCACACCCGGTGGGAGGTTGTTGCCGGGGCGTCGCGTGAGGATGTGCACCGTATGGCCTTTTTCGAGCAAATACGACGTAAGCATGCTGCCCACAAACCCTGTTCCACCTGTTATCAGAAATTGCATGTATGAATTTTAACCTTTACTAGAAGCATATTTCTGTAAATTAGTACAAATGTTGAAGGATGAAATTTCTTTTTTATAGTTTGATGGTGTTGTTGTTTCCGTTTACCCTGAAAGGGCAAAAACTGACTTTCGCTGAAGTGCTGTCCGACGACCGCGCAGAAATGAATTTTGAAATACTGGGGAAACAGGGAAACCGTTACGTGATTTATAAGGAATGGAGAAACAAACATTACCTTACCTTCTACAATGCCGCCATGGAGGTGGATGAGCACATACGAATTAAAGAACTGCCCGATAAAACCCGCGGAGTTGATTTTATCAGTTACCCCGACAAAATCCTCATGGTGTATCAGTTCAACGATGGCAAATCTTTTCAATGTGCCGCATTGGAAATCTCCAATGACGGCAAGGTTTCTGCCGATCCCGTTCCGCTCGATGCAGCCAGGGTTTCTTCTTCCTCCGGTGATCAGATTTTCAGTGTGTTCGCCACAGAAGACAAACAAAAAATCCTCATCTATAAAATGCTGCGCTCAGGAGATTCTCTCACACTCACTACCAGGGTGTTCGACGCAGGCCTGAACTTACAGGATATAGGAGTGTTTAAGTTCAGTTATAATAAAGACAAGGAATCTTTCTCTGATGTAACGATGAGCAACGACGGTCATCTGGCCATGGCTAAGCAAACATCCCGCACCAGAAAGGAAAGAGCGTTTGCTATGGACCTGATGGTTTATAAGAAAGGCATGGATACCTTTCAAATTTATCCTGCTGAATTGGATGGCGCTTACCTCGATGATGTAGTGATTAAAACCGACAACCTCAACAAACGCTTTGTATTCAACAGTCTTTTTTCAACAGAACCCAGAACCCTGATTGCCGGACTCTACAATGCTGCTGTGCCTTTTGATGTATCGCTGCCTCCGCTCGAAGCTTTGAACTCATTTCCCGATTCTCTCCGGTCCAGGTTCAACACCGGCGGTTCATCGCAGAAGGCGTTTGAAGATTTGGTGATGAAACAGGTGGTTATTAAAAAAGACGGAGGCTGGCTGATTACAGCAGAAGAAAACTTAACCATACGCACGGGGCGCCGGTACGACCGCTATGATTATATGTTCTCAAATCCCTACCGCTATGATTATTACAATTATATGTACAACCCCGCGTTTTCCAGGCCTTTCTACAGAGGCTATCCCGGATTCTACGATCCATCCCTGCGCAACGAATTCGAATATCAATCCAATAATATTCTCATGATTTCCTACGATCCACAGCTGAAAGCCAACTGGGATGCTGTGATTCCTAAACGTCAGAATGAATACAATACAGATCAGTCGGTTTCTTTCGGTGTGATGAACTCGGGAGGCATGTTTCATTTCTTGTATGGATTGAGAGACAGAAACAGTTTGTCTATTGGTCATACTGCGGTTACGCCTAACGGTGAGATTAACCGCTTTGCTCCCGTACAGAATCGTCAGCGGAATTATGATTTTATGCCCCGGTATGCCAAACAGGTTTCTTATGCAGGCGTAATCGTGCCTTACCAGTATAATACCAGGGTAGGATTTGCGCTGCTTGAATTTTAATACGCCGGGTTCTTCGTTTTGTACAATAAATTAGCCACTTTTGCAGTATTCTTCATCTAACTGATAAACTGCGTGATAGGAGTATTCAAAGCCAATAACCCGCTGAACAACCTGTTCTTGCTCTTCTATGGCCTACTCCTGAAGATTCCTGAATTATTCATCCACCCAACGGTTCCGCTTCCTCAGGAAATGGATGGTCAGGTGTACCGGAAGATATTGCAGTGGCTGCAACCTGTAGGAGAGGGTTTCCCCTGGATTTATTCCTTGCTGGCTTTTGTGCTGGTGTACAGTCAGGCGGTTACACTCAACAGTATGGTGAAACATTTTAAACTGATGCAGTCGCCCAATTATCTCGTGGGTATGACGTATCTGCTCATCACCTCTCTGTTCTTTGAATGGCAAACCTTTTCATCGCCCTTGCTGGTGAACTCCTGTATGATAGCGGTACTTTATCTACTGAGCGGCCTGTTCACTAATCCCAAACCCAAAACTACACTGTTCAATATCGGTTTACTGATCGGACTGGCCTCTTTCTTTTACTTTCCGTCCATGGCATTTGTG
>DPFD01000147.1 GCA_003534175.1 Chitinophagaceae bacterium | reverse complement strand
TTCGTTTGATCCCAGGATTGAAAAACATCCATTCAAGTATCTGAAAATTGACGCCGGTTTATTTAACGGACAAGGATTAACCGCACTGAGGGATTACGACAGCCACAAAGATTTCATCATGCGTGTGGCACACAAGCCGCGTAAAGTGAGTAAGCGTTTGGAACTCAGTGGAGCATTGTCTTATCTGAATGGTGGATTAATGCAGAATACACCGTATTTATATACCACGAAAACATCCAATGGGGTAAAGCAGGTGATGGTAGATTCTGCTGCTACGAATAGGGGCGACATTGCACCCCGTGATTATTATGGTGCGGACGCACAGGTGAAATGGCACCACAAAGCAGGAGTAACCGAGCTCCGCATGGAATATGTAAATGGAAAACAAACAGCCTCCGAGCTAACTTCAGAAACACCCATACGCCTGTTTACAGATCGTGAAGGATATTACATCCGCAATTTCGATGGAGGATTCTTTTATTTGCTGCATAACATCATCAATAAACAACATCAGGTGATACTCAAGTACGATTGGTATGATCCGAATACCAGCGTGCAGGGAAAAGAAATTACCCAGGGCAATCATTTCACCGGTGCGGATGTTCGCTTTTCAACCTTTGGTGCAGGATATGTATATTATGTAAACGATCACCTGAAGGTTACTGCCTGGTATGATCATGTGCGCAATGAAATTACTGAACTGCCGGGTTTTACCGAAGACATTAAAGATGATGTGTTTACTCTTCGCTTACAGTTTGAGTTTTAGCACATAACATTATGGAAACATTAGCGTAACACTTGCTTAACGGATTGTTTACCTCCTGTTCACGTCGGGTTCGTCTCTTTGCATCAAACAAAGAGGCATGAAANNNNTATTGGGGGTGCTTTTTTCCGGAGTAGCCTTTGCGCAACAAGGAGTGGTGGAAGGCCAGGTGATAGACGCTGCAACCGGAAACCCAGTTGCGGGTACGACGGTTCAGGTTGCAGGTGAGAAAGCACAATATGTATCCAATCAGGAAGGTAGATTCAGCATCAGCCTGGCGGCAGGTAAAGTGCATTCGATTACCGTTTCATCTGTAGGGTTCTCAACCAAAGCCATTGATGATGTACAGGTAGAAAAAGATCAGGTGATTAATCTTACCATTGCATTAGAGCGAAAAGCAAAAGAAGAAGAAGCTGTAGTAGTGAGGGCCAGTGCGCGCAGGGAAACGGTGAATGCCATGATTGTTTTTCAAAAAAACACCAATACCGTTGCACAGGTAGTATCAGCAGAAGCCATCAAAAGATCACCGGATAGAAATACGGGAGAAGTATTGAAGCGTGTGCCCGGTACCAGTGTGCAGGAAGGGAAATACCTGATTGTACGTGGGTTGGCCGACAGGTACAATCAGGCCATGCTGAACGGAGTGTTGTTGAGTAGTACGGAGCCTGACCGGAAAACCTTCAGCTTCGATTTGTTCCCTTCAACCATCATTGAAAACATTGTCATCAACAAAGCATTTATTCCGGAATTGCCGGGTGAATGGGCCGGAGGTTTGGTACAGGTGAATACAAAGGATGTTCCGTCGAAAGGATTTATGAATTTTCAAATTGGAACCGGATTTAATACGGCTACCATCGGAAATGATTTTTATACTTATCGTGGAGGTAAAACCGATTTTCTGGGATTCGATGATGGTACGAGGAGTATTCCCAACGCCTTACCGGTGAAATCGACTTTTAATCAATTGTCTACTGCACAGAAGACGGAATTAGGAAAGCAGTTTAAAAATATATGGACTGCCAATCCGCTGAACAATGGTTTGGCCGGAGTATTGAATCAGTCTATTCAAATCAACGGAGGGTTTAAGAAGTCATTCGGAAAGCGCAATTCACTGGCAGCCCTGTTGGGTGTGAATTACAACCGCAGCAATCGTCGCTCTTCATTTGTGAACCGCATTTATTCTATTCAGAATAATACAGCGGATGTAAATTTTGATTACAACAACGAAAAATATAGTACAGATATCCTGGCCGGTGCCATGGCAAACTTCACCTTGCAGTTAGGTGCCAACCATAAAATTTCATTCAGGAATATACTCAACGTAAACACCACCGATTACTCAACCATCAGAACCGGAAAGGATTTTGAAACCGATCCGATTGTGGGAGATAACATCCGTGCCACAGAACTGGCGTTTAAAGCCAACACCTTTTTCAATACGCAAATTGCAGGTGACCATTTCATCAAACCGCTGAAAACAAAATTGCAGTGGTACGGAAGTTTCAACATTCTGGATCAGCATATTCCTGACCAGCGCCGGGTGCAGTACAATCAATTAGATCCTAATGATCCGAACTCCCCTTACTCATTACTTGTAAGCTCTTCCAAAACATCGCAGAAGAGCGGCAGCAGATACTTTGGTTTTTTAAGTGATTACAATTATACCCTGGGAGTGAATGTTTCCCGTCCGTTTAAAATCGGAAATCAGGTACACCATGTGAAGGCCGGTTATTTCTTTCAGGTGAAAGACCGTTTGTTTGATAGTCGTCCGTTTNNCCGTTTGCTATTTATTTGCCCGTTGATAATCCTACCCTGCGTTTAATGGATCAGTCCAGTGTGTTTGCAACTGAAAATTTTGGAAACGGATTTGATAATCTTTTTGCCTTCAACGAAATATTTGATTACCGCTACCGGTATGTGGCCAACTCCATTCTCAATGCCGGATTTCTGCAATTCGACCAACCGGTGGGTGAAAAAACCAGAATAGTATGGGGTGCAAGGCTGGAGCATTTCGATCAGGTAGTGGGCAGTATGGAGAAGAACGATCCTCGCCATGTGTATTCCAAAAAAATGGATGTATTGCCCGGAATGAACCTTACTTACAAGTTGAATAACAAAACGAATATCCGTGTTTCAGCTTCACAAACGGTGATTCGTCCAGAGTTCAGAGAGTTGAGTGCGTTTAGTTTTTATGATTTTGATTTAGGCGCTACCGTAACGGGCGAGCCTAATCTGGTTCGTACCAAGGTAACGAATGCGGATATACGCTATGAGTTGTATCCTGCAGGAGGAGAGATGTTTACTGTGGGTGTGTTTTACAAATATTTCAAAAACCCCATTGAATTATTTTTTAATCAGTCAGGCGCCGGCAGCAGCAGTACGTTCAACTACCTGAATGCCACTGAGGCCAGCAGCTACGGGGCAGAGTTGGAGTTCAGGAAAAAGCTTGATTTCAATAGTACGTTGAAAAACTTTACCGCACATGGAAATGTATCGTACATCTACAACCGTATTCCCGGTTTAAATCGCCCGATGCAGGGCCAAAGTCCTTACCTGTTAAACCTGGGCTTACAATATGATTTACAAAAGCACGGCCTGAGCACCACTCTATTGTTTAACCAGATTGGCAGAAGAATTTATTATGTAGGTACGGCATCCAACTCAGGTCAGGTAATCAGTGATAACTATCCTCCGGTGTGGGAAGCGCCCAGGGCCATCCTCGATTTTCAGGTGTCTAAAAAAATCATTCAGGGTAAAGGAGAACTGAGATTGAATGTGTCTGATATTTTAAACCAGAAAGCAAAATTTTATCACGATCTGAACGGCAACAAGAAGTACGATAAAAAAGAAGACGCGCTGGCCATCAGAAGAATTTACGGAACCAATATTTCAATCTCATTTGCCTACGGGTTTTAATCATTTCAAATTATAAAATAAGCATACAACATGAAAAAGGTATTGTTAGGATTAGCCATTGTATCAGCAGTTTCGATGCAATGCCGGAAAATTGAAGTGGATGGCGAGGGAGGCACCAATCTCCCCACAGATCCAACTGAAAATGTTATCCTGGAAGGTAGGATAACGGAGAACCGTACACTAAAAGCAAACTACACGTACAAATTACGTGGACTGGTGTATGTAACCAATGGCGCCATCCTCACCATTGAGCCCGGAACTAAGATTGTGGGAGAGTCAGGAAGAAACGGTGGACTGGTGATTACCAGAAGCAGTAAGATAATTGCAGATGGTACACCGGATAAACCCATTGTGTTCACTTCTGAAGAATCTACTCCGGCGCGTGGCGACTGGGCCGGTGTGGTTATTCTGGGAAATGCGCCTACCAATGCCTCTTTCAATGGTATTCAGGGCGTAGGTGAAATTGAAGGTGGTATCAACAACAGTGATGGATTGGGTTTATATGGAACTCCGGTTACACAGCAGCAAAACCCGGCAGATAACAGCGGTATCCTGCGTTATGTAAGAATTGAATATGCAGGTTATGCTTTTTTACCGGATAAAGAAATCAATAGTTTAACCATGGCCGGTGTGGGCAGCCAAACCATCATAAGTCATGTACAGGTATCTTATGCCAACGATGATGCGTTTGAATTTTTCGGTGGAACGGTAAATGCCTCACACCTGATTGCTTATAAAACACTGGATGATGATTTCGATACCGACAATGGATACAGTGGAAAAGTTCAGTTTGGAATCGTTNNCGGCAGCAGATATCAGCAAGGTGGAAGCATTTGAAAGCGATAACGATGCAAACGGCAGTACCTTAACACCTAACACCAAAGTGGTGTTCAGTAACTTCACGGTGCTAGGCCCTCGTGCTACCACGGCTAATGTAGGGAACAACCTGTATCTCGCCGGTGCTCAGATCCGCAGAAATTCCAGCATGAACCTGTTTAATTCAATCATCGCCGGTTGGCCTGTGGGAATATTGATTGATGGTAGCAAAGGTTCACCCACTGATTTAAACATTACCGGTGCTTCACCCACATTGTTTGTACAGAATACGGTAATCTCCGGTTCACCCGATGGTTATGCAGTTCGATATGCACCAAGTGCATCGAATCCTACCGGCAGCACCCATCAAACCATGCTCGATTGGTTTAACACCCCGGCTTACGGCAACACCATTGTGGCTAACAACAGTGCGTTGGGTTTAACGGATCCATTCAATTACACCAACCCCGACTTTAATCCTGCACCGAATGCATTGGTGGCTACCGGAGCAAGCTTTAGTCATCCGAATCTTTCAGGAGGTTTTACTTCAGTTGCATATCGTGGAGCATGTGCACCGGGTGATACCTGGTGGAAGAACTGGACAAAGTTCAATTAAGATTTGTTCTCGTATTAGGTTTATATATATTCAATCCCCCTTCCTGTTCTCAGGAGGGGTTTTTTTATTCGGGTGCCGATACCTTGGTAGAAAGTGTGAAACCAAAGGTAGTTCCTACATCCAGTTTGCTCCGCACATGAATGGTTTGTCCGTGCGCTTCAATGATGTGCTTGCAGATGGATAATCCTAAACCACTGCCACCCGTACGCCTGGCGCGCGCTTCATCAGTACGATAGAAGCGTTCGAACAAACGGGAGAGCTGATCTTCAGCAATTCCAAAACCATTGTCGCTGATTTCAGTGAGTACCCGGTTACCATCCAGATTATAAAAACTGGCCTCAAT
>DPFD01000114.1:13202-15291 GCA_003534175.1 Chitinophagaceae bacterium | reverse complement strand
TTCCGCAGGAAGCCTTCCTGGCCGTACTGAAACTGGATGAGTAACGCGTATTGGCTTAAGGTTTCTTTTTCTTCTTATTCTTTTCTTTCGTATCCGGGATGCCATCCATGTCAGGCATTTTGGAAGCATCGAACGATCCATCGTCGTTCAGCAGCTTAGAAGGCATGGGTACTTCATTTTCCGGCGTTACCTGTGTAAATATTTTGGAGATATACACCCATTTGTCTTCCATCCATTTAAACCCTTCGTAATCTCCATCACCTACCAGTGTATATTTTTTATTGGGTTCATTGGTTTCAGAAATGAGGTGCTCCTTAGCAATCAGTTGCAGATCTTCATCGTAGGTTAATCGTGCAGAAGCATCTTTCTTGTACTCCATCACCAGGCGAGCCGTGGTTTGCGGATAGAGTGTGTTGTTCGGAACAGTGAATATTCTGTCTCCGAAAACCGGTTCACCCTCTTTGAACTGCAGAATCTCAATATACTTTCTGGAACTTCTGAAATTATTTTCATCGAAACCTAATAAAGTATAAACTGGTTGGCCACCCCGTTGCGTGAGGATAATTTTATAGTATAAGGCTCCAACCCATGCTTTATGAGAAGTGATGGTGTCTTCAATACGGTCAATATCATCAGACATGTCAATGAGCGGAAACAGTTTGAGTGAGCCATCAGCCGTTTTCATTTGAATAGCTCCTTTTTGTCTGACCATATTTTCATGTACTACCAGTTGCCAGGTAAAAATGCGGAAGGCACTGTCGGGCGCATAAAGTTTCGACACGGTTATGATGGAATCGAACGGATAATGAAAGGAGTGTGGTGTTTTCAATGCACGCACCAGCATACGGGTAAACAGACTGTCGGCAATGAACCGTTCGGCGGGTTCTTCAGCACGAATCATATCCAGTGCCGGGCCTTTCAGTGAATCTTCTACCTGCATCAGGGTTTTCAGTTGTTCAGGCGACTGTTGTGCGAGCGCGGAGCCGGAGCACAATAAACCGATGAGTGCTGTTACAAAGCATTTTTTCATTCGATAAAAATATACAATACTTTGTACCTGCGGACAAATTCCGGTTAGATGTTCCTGCTTTTTAACGATAGGTTATCATGCAGGTGGAGCGCAAATGCTTCCAGCGATGGGAAAACCGCGTCAATGAGTGGATGCGGCCGGTGAGGTTCAGTTGAGGTGGTGGTTAACAGCACGGTGTACATGCCGAGGTTTTTTCCGAAAGCCATATCGCTGAGGTTATTGCCCACCATAATCGACAGCGGCGCCTTTATATCCTGAAACTCATTCATGGCCTGCAACCCCATGCCGGGGTTGGGTTTACGGCAGGGATGGTTGTCTTCAAGAGCCGTGCAATAATACACTGCGTCAATCCGTCCGCCGGCAGCATGAATGTGTTGTTTCAGATTAAGATGAATCTGTTGCAATGCATCCTCAGGCGTAACACCCTTGCTCACACCGCGCTGGTTGGTTACAATCACGATATGTTTGAATATGCCGGCAAATAGTTGCATGGCATGTTCAACGCGTTCATACATTTTAAATTCATCCCAGGAGTTGATGTAATCATTTTCTTTTTCAACATTGATTACGCCGTCGCGGTCGAGAAACAGCGACCATGCATCATTAACCTGATCATAAGGAATTCGGTGTGCCTGCAAATCGATATTGGCTTTTTCAAAATCTTCGGGTATGCCGATGTCAATAAAATACTGGTTGCTGATTACACCGGTGAGTATTTCTGTAGCTGCATATTTTTCTAAGAAATCACGTTCGAACGAACCGGGAACCGGCATGGGTAGCGCTAAGAAACGCTTTCGGTTGAGGAGGTACACGCCTCCGTTGATGAGTCCGTCGGCAACTTCTTTCTTCTCTTCAAATTTCAGGACACGCCCATGTTCGCCGGTGATAACCGTTCCATAGCGGTTGAAGTGTTGCATGGGTTTCAGGGCGAGGGTACACAGTGACTGCTGCTGCCGGTGCACTTGATACATTTCCCCGAGGTTTGCCTGGAAGAGGGTGTCGCCGTTTACAATACATACCTCATCGGCGGTGCAGTATTCCAGAGCCTTTCGGATAGCG
>DPFD01000114.1:12901-13180 GCA_003534175.1 Chitinophagaceae bacterium | reverse complement strand
TTCAGTTTGGGGAAGGATTGGGCTACAAAGGAGGTAATCATTTCATGTTTATACCCGAGGGCAAATATCATGGTGTCAATTCCTTCTTTCAGTAAATATTGAATAACATAATACAGGAAGGGGTGCCCGCCAACGGGAGCGAGGGGTTTGGGTAAATCGGGTACGCGTTCCCGTAACCTTGTGCCTAATCCTCCTGCTAATATGATGGCTTCTTTGTTCATGGCAGCCTAACTTCCGAAAAGGTTTGATTCTACCAGTTCGCAGAGGGTGTGTCCGGCC
>DPFD01000114.1:3574-12857 GCA_003534175.1 Chitinophagaceae bacterium | reverse complement strand
AGGGGAGCATCTTTCCGCCACTTGCTCCGGTGAAACCAATGGTGATAACACCTTTCTGCTGTGCGGTTTGAAATGCCTTTACAATATTTTCGCTGTTTCCTGAAGTGCTGAGTCCGAGTAGTACGTCTCCCGGCTGTGCAACGCCATCTATCAGCCTGGCGTAAATCTCCGAGTATCCGTAATCGTTAGCCACAGCTGTGATGTAGGAAGTNNACATGGAGGGCTTCTGCGGGCAGGGCTTTGCGGTCTTTATAAAACCGGCCGCTAAATTCGGCAGCCAGGTGTTGTGCATCTGCTGCGCTGCCCCCATTGCCACAGAGCCAAAGGGTATGTCCGCCTGAAAAACACTGAGTAATTACCTGAACACAATCTTCCAGCACCTGCAGGTAATGATCCGACTGCATTATTTGTTCTTTCAGTAAAATGGATTCCGCGATGCGTTGTTGAAAATGTTTCTTCATCATTCAAAGTGTGGTGCAAATGTACACCATGCAAAACAAACGTGTTGTAGCCTTATACATTCCAGGAAGTTAAGCCTTCCGTAGTAAAGCCAAAGGGTTTGAAATTCCCGCCAAAGGATTGCAGGGCTTTTACCACGTCGTGCCGGGTATTTCCGGGGCAGTAGAAAATCATAAAGCCACCGCCGCCGGCCCCGCTGATTTTACCACCGGTAGCACCGGCTGCTTTCGCGGCATCATACATTTTTTCTATTTGCTGATTCGAGATGTTGTTGGCCATTTTTCGTTTCTGATTAAAGCCATAATCGAGGATGTGGCCGATATCATCCAGTCTCCCTTTCAGTAAGGCTTCTTTCATCATGCGTGCCTGTTCTTTCAGCTGGTGCATGGCATCAATGCTGGCGGTGTTTTGCGTTTCTACATTTTTCACCTGCTCTTTAATGATGGCCGCACTCTCTCTCGTGTTGGAAGTAAAATAGAGGAGCAGGTTGTGTTCCAGTTCATGTAAATATTTTGAACGGATGCGCAGGGGGTTCACAATCACCTTATCATTTTCGTAAAACTCCATATAATTCACTCCGCCAAAAGTAGCAGCGTATTGATCCTGCCGGCCACCGGCCAGTTTCAGGTAACTGCGTTCAATTTCGTAGGCATAATGGGCGGTGTCGTAATCGCCCAGAGGCAAACTCAACATTTCTGCAAAGGCTCCGATGATGGCTACCATCAGGGTGGAAGAGGTGCCCAGACCAGAGCCTGCGGGGGCATCTACATAAGTAGACAGATGAAAGCCGGTTTGGAAATTTCCGTAATCTTTTCTGATACAGTTTACGGCTCCCGACAGCAGCGCCAGCGGTCCTTCAGGAGTTATGTCGGCGTTGAGCGGATAGGTTTCGCGTTGTACCTGATCTATGGCTTCGAGCACCATAACGGGCTCATTTAAAATTTCAATGGATGCATGGGCATACAACGAAATGGTGGCATTCAGGATGGCTCCGCCGTAGAGGTCGCAGTAAGGACTCACATCGGTTCCGCCACCGGCCAGCCCTATACGAAGAGGTGCTTTACTTCTGTAAATCATGTGTTGTTATTCTTTGCAAAGATGTACGGATTTATGCTGGGTAGCAAGAAAAGTGCGATAAACTTTACCGTTTGTGTTGCGAGAGCCGGAAGTGGTAACAGGTAGAGGATTTCAAAATACACGCCTGGCAGAGTGAAATCAACTGGTTCAGCGGGCATGAGGCTGAAAGGTTACAAAAATTTAATATACCTCTCTTGGAATGCGCATTAAATTGCCTAACTTCCGTAACCACTTTCATCACCTCATTAAAGCCTTCTTGAATGGAACAACAACTATTTATAACCGATCTGGATAAAGTAGGTATTGAAGATATTGATTTGGTAGGCGGGAAGAATGCCTCCCTGGGCGAAATGCTTCAGCACATCAGCAAGCTGGGCGTACAGGTGCCCAATGGTTTTGTAATTACGGTGCACGCGTATTACGCATTTCTGAAGTTTAGTAATCTCGATGGACAAATACGTGATTTGCTAAACGAGATTAATTATGATGAGCTGGAAAGTTTGCGGCGTGCCGGGATGCAGATCCGCACCCTGATTCGCAACTCGAAGTTTCCTACGGAACTGAGTAAGGCGATAATTGAGAAATACACTGAGCTCTCACGTACATACGGACCGGAAGTAACGGATGTGGCTGTACGCTCTTCGGCCACTGCGGAAGATTTGCCGGATGCCTCCTTTGCCGGCCAGCAAGAAACCTACCTGAACGTACGGGGCCCTGCCGCGCTAATCAATGCAGTAAGAAATTGTTTTGCTTCACTTTTCACCGATCGTGCCATCAGTTACCGTCATTCAGCGGGTTACAATCATTTCAATATAGGTTTATCGGTTTGTGTACAGAAAATGGTGCGTTCTGATCTGGGAGCATCGGGTGTGGCTTTTTCACTGGATACGGAGAGTGGGTTTCGCGATGTGGTGGTAATCAATGCACCCTTTGGCTTGGGTGAAATGCTGGTGCAGGGCGCGGTTTCACCGGATGAATACATTGCGTATAAACCTGCGATCCTCAAAGGCTTCAACAGCATCATTGAAANNGGCGATGGACCTGATGAAAGGGTGCGCATCATACCCACGGATAAGCAACTGAGGGGGCGGTATTGTTTAACGGATGAACGCATCATGCAGCTCACGCGCTGGATTATTGATATTGAACAATACTATACCAAAAAGAGAGGCGCCTGGTGCCCAATGGATATTGAATGGGCGGTGGATGGATTAACACGTGAGTTATTTATAGTTCAGGCACGCCCTGAAACCATTCATTCTCAGAAAGACCACAGCAAAATTACCGGCTACCACATTAAAGCTCAAGATAACCATAAGGTACTTACCAAAGGCATTGCGGTGGGCGACGGACTCGGTGTAGGTAAGGTGAATATTTTGTATTCGATGGATAAACGTGTAACTGAAGGACAGGAATTTAAACCCGGCGATATTTTAGTGACCGATATGACGGATCCTGATTGGGAGCCCATCATGAAAAAAGCTTCTGCCATCATAACGAATAAGGGTGGACGAACTTGTCATGCTGCGATTGTGGCCCGTGAAATGGGGGTTCCGGCCATTGTAGGTTGCGGTCATGCCACCGACGAATTAATACAAGGGCAACTTGTAACAGCTAGTTGTGCTGAGGGCGATACCGGTATCATTTATGAAGGAGAAGTGCCTTACGAGAAAGTAGAAACCGATCTGGATGATTTGCCCAAAGTAAAAACGCCCATCATGCTGAATGTGGCATCGCCCGGAATGGCTTTTCACTATTCGCATTTCCCGAATGCGGGAGTAGGGTTGGCACGTGAAGAATTCATCATCAATAATTTCATTCAGGCACATCCCCTGGCATTGATGAAACATCAGGAGTTGAATGATAAGGAGCTCACCGAAGCCATACAGCAGTTAACCGCCGGATACGAAAGCGGTGAGGCGTATTTCATTGAAAAGCTAAGTTTTGGGATTGCGCGTATTGCCGCAGCATTTTATCCGAATAAAGTGATAGTGCGCTTCTCTGATTTCAAGAGCAACGAATATTACAATTTGCTGGGCGGAAAATATTTTGAACCCCATGAAGAGAATCCGATGATTGGCTGGCGGGGTGCTTCACGGTATTATTCCGACAGTTATAAAGCAGCATTTGCACTGGAATGCAAGGCCATTAAAAAAGTACGTGAAGACCTGGGGTTGGATAATGTGATTGTGATGATTCCTTTTTGCCGCACAGTGGAAGAATGTATCCGCGTGCAGGAGGTGATGAAAGAAAACGGACTGGTGCGTGGTGAAAACGGACTGGAAGTGTATTTGATGGCAGAGTTACCTTCCAACATCATGATGGCGGAAGCATTTTGTAAATACATTGACGGATTCTCCATTGGCAGCAACGATCTTACGCAACTTACGCTGGGGCTCGACCGTGATTCATCATTGGTGGCGCATATATACGATGAAAGAAATCCTGCCGTAAAGGCCATGATTCAAATGCTGATTGAAACGGCCAAAAGAAATAAAGTGAAGGTGGGGATATGCGGACAAGGCCCGTCAGATTTTCCGGACTTCGCGCAGTTTCTGGTGGAATTAGGCATCGACAGTATTTCTGTTACGCCGGATTCATTGGTGAAGACCGTGCGCGCTATTGCGGAAGTGGAAAACAAGTTACAATAAGCAAGATGTTTATTTGTATGACTGAGTTGGTCATTGCTGGTGAAGGGCTGCCGGACTGACATGGAAAGCCCGGTGAGGCTGGTGTGGCGGGGAGCGTGCCGGACTTGCAATAGAAGGCCGGAACAAATGCTGAACAAAATTCCTGAAGTAGATAGCCCCGTATTTCAGGCGTTAATTGCAGCGCAAGCTGAACATGTTTCAACAATACTTTGCTGAAGGTAGATGCAGTATTGTTATACATACTGCACGAGTTTCAAATTGAGTTTGGGAATAATTATTTCACCTGATCGATGGCGTCAATCAGTGATTGCCAGCTGTATTTCTTTTTTTCTTCGCGGAGGCCCTGCACAAAATTTTCGCGGGGTAAGTTGTAGAAACGGATGATGGTATCGGCGATGGATGCGGGGTTGGGTTCGGCAATCAGTCCGGTTTTTTCATCAGGCACCATGTCGGGCAGTCCGCCAACGCGGGTTACAATCATTGGTGTTTCGAAATGATAGGCGAGAGGCGTTACACCGCTCTGGGTGGCATTTTTATAGGGTTGGATGACCACGTCGGCAGCACAGAGGAAATACTTTACTTCGCTGTCGGTTATGAACTGAGTGTGCAATATAACGTTATCGCGTAAACGAAGATTGTCCAGCAATGCTTCATACGGTTTGGAGTCTTCGTAATATTCACCGGCAATCACGAGCGTGGGCATTTCAAAATCGGGATGCTGCTCAGCATGTAACTTCAATAGGTGCATGGCTTCGAGGAGCCAGTCTAACCCTTTATATTTTCTGATAAATCCAAAAAACAACAGGATGCGTTTATTATCGGGGAGCTGCAGGTGAGCCCTGGCTTCTGCCATAGGAACGGCGTTACCGAAGTTATCGTAGAGCGGATGGCTTACCAGCTGCGCGGGCTTTTGGGTGAACTGTCTTAAATCGCTGAGCACTTTATTGCTCATGGTAACGAAGGCATCCACGGGTTTTACAAAATACCGGGTAAACGCTGTATCGCCGGGGCGAGATTCGTGCGGAATCACGTTGTCGGCGATGCACACCACGCGGGTGTGTTTATTCTTTTTTACCTGCCGCAACAGGGTGCCGAGGCTTGGGCCCATGAAGGGCAGCCAGTAGCGCACTACGATCAGGTCGGCCTGCATTGATTTTAATCTGTTGCCCACCCGTAGCCAGTTCAACGGATTAATGGAGTTGATCATGGGCAGGATTTTCAAATCAGCCGGTGCGGGTTCGCTGGAATATTGAGTGGTGCCCGGAAATAGAAACTCAGGATATTGCAGTGTGAAAGTACAGATGGTAACATCATCACTGTTATGCATAAACGCTCTTGCCAACCGCTCATTGAATGAGGCGAGTCCGCCACGCAACGGATGGGCGGGACCAATGATGATTACTTTACGCTGGGCCATAATTCGGGTTGTGTCAGATGCGCAATTTATCTTCAATAAGATACTGGTTGCGTATGCTGGAGTTTCGGCTGATGAGTTCTCCGAGGAAACCGGCGAGGAATAACTGCACCCCGATTACGAGGGAAATAATACCCACATAAAAGATGGGCCGGTCGGTCATGTTGTATTTTAAAAATGCAAACTTGGCAATGAATAAGTACACCCATATCATCATACCCACGCCGAATACGAGGGTGCCCCACAGGCCGAACAAGTGCATGGGCCTCTTGCCGAATTTACTTACAAACATGATGGTGGCCAGGTCGAGAAAGCCATTGATGAAGCGTTCCCAGCCAAATTTGGTAACGCCATATTTTCGCGGGCGGTGTTCCACCACTTTTTCGCCGATTTTTCTGAAGCCGCTCCACTTAGCCAGCACCGGAATGTAGCGGTGCATTTCGCCATNNATACACTTCAATGGTTTTGACCACTTTGTTGCGATAGGCTTTCAGGCCGCAATTGAAATCGTGTAGTTTGATGCCGGATGTTTTACGGGCGGTGGCGTTGAATAATTTTGAAGGAAGATTTTTGGTAAAGGTGTTATCATATCTTTTTTTCTTCCATCCACTCACGAGGTCGTAACGTTCTTCCAGAATCATGCGTCGCAGTTCGGGAATTTCATCCGGACTGTCCTGCATATCAGCATCCATAGTGATCACTACTTCTCCCTGGGCTATTTTAAATCCTTCATTCAGTGCGGCGCTTTTTCCGTAGTTGCGCTGGAATTTAATTGCACGAATAGCAGGGTATTGTTCAGATAACTGTTCAATTATTTTCCACGAATCGTCGGTACTGCCATCATCAATAAAAATGATTTCGTACGAAAACTGATGCTGTGTCATCACCCGTTGAATCCATTCCGTTAATTCGGGCAGCGATTCCTCTTCATTGAGCAGGGGAATTACAATCGACAGGTCCATTGCGTATTTTTGTACCATCAGTGTCGTGCACGTTTTTTATTCGTGAGTAATAAAAAGAACGAAGTGATTACGGTAACGGCGGTGCCTACCAGCAGGTAAAAGAATATCGCCATCGAAGTAATCATGGTGCTGTAATATTCCTTCATTTGCAGCACGAGATTTTCAATTTCAGCAGGGGTTTTATTGCCTTCCTGCATCAGTTGAGCCCGGTAGTTCTGTGCCATTTCTTCCTTGATGGAAGGGTTCATGTTCATGAACACGATGGTGAACAGCACCATCAGCATGGTTACCACAATAAAGTATTTGAAGCCCTGGCTAAAATAGGTTTTGAATGTTTTGAGTACTTCCTGCTGATGGTATGAAACCAGGGTCCATATAAGGCCACCCACGTATAACGCATAGGTGATGTATTGCATGTTGTTTTCGAAATTTCCATACGTTGAGTATATATATATGGAAACAACAATCATGAGTACACCCGTGATAAGACCTTTTAATGTGGGGCTGAGGTTAATCATCATGCAAAATGGATTTGGTTTTCAGTAATGATGCCGGCTACTTTTCCGGTTAATGATTTATTGAGGAATGGATTGTTGGTTGAAAGTGAACGGTTCATCTCTTTTGTAAATGTATAGTTTTCATCCGGATAAAACATCGTTAACCGTGCGGAGGTGCCTTCTTCTATGATGCATTCCTGTCCGGTAAAAATTTTGCGGGAAGCAGTCAGCCGTTCAACGATGGTTTCAATATCGTTTGTCCATGACCGTAAGGCACTGAATACCTGCTGGATGGTATTCATTCCCGGAGCAGCGTGATTAAATTCACACAGTTTTTCATCCGCATGAACCGGGATGTGGTGAGAAGCTACACTGTCGGCCACTCCGCTTAACACCGCGGCCCGTACCGCTTCCCGGTCGGCGGTTGTGCGCAGGGGCGGGAATACTTTCAGGTTGGTATCGTAGGTGGCGAGGTCTTCATCCGTAAACACTGTATGGTAAGCGGCCACGGAGCAGGTAACCGGCAGTCCTTCAGCTTTGGCCTGTTGAATTAGCTGTAATCCTTTTTGGGTGGATACTCCGGTAAAGTGAATGGGTGAGGAGGTGTACCTCACGAGTTCAATGTCTCTCATAATCATCAGCTCTTCTGCCATAGCAGGGATTCCGGCTAAACCGAGTTTTGTACTCATGATGCCTTCATGCATGAGTCCGTCGGAAATCATTTTCCTTTCGCCTGGCACCTGCACCACNNTATTTGCATGGGCAGGGTGTACTGCAGTACTTTCAGCATGAGTCCGGCAGACATTACCGGATGACTGCCGTTGGTGAAGGTGAGGGCTCCTCCTTCGCGCATGTCGTACATTTCGGTGAGCCCGCCCTTTTCGTCCAGCATACTCCCCAGGGGGTGAACATTAACCGGTAAGGACTGTGCAAGGATGAACTCAACGATGGATCGGTTGTGAACGGGTGGAGTTGTATCAGGAGAGAGCATTACATCGGTAAAGCCTCCGGCGGCGGCTGCTGCTGAGCCGCTGCGTAACGTTTCCCGGTTGCCGTACCCGGGTTCTGCGAAATCAGCAAAAGCATCAAACCAGCCTGCACTCACGCACAAGCCATCGCCTTGAATTATTTTATCCACATCATCGGAAAGGTTTGCAGCAATACTGACAATTTTTCCGTCTTGGATGAGCAAATCCATGGTTTGAAGATGGAAGGGCGACTTTTTGCAGAAGATTTTGGCCTGATGTATAAGTATGCGCATGTTGTTGAGGTTAGGCAAATATCTTAAATCTTCACCAATAATAAAAAGATTGCAGTATTAATGAGGGTTTGAGAGAAGTAGTTGATTCTTAATTGAAAAATAAGTCATATACCTGTAAAAAATATTTATTTATACATCATTGAATTCAAGTTTTGTTAACAATTATTTGTAAGTTTGTTCCGATCAATCGACTAATGCAAAAGTGCATTGTCAGTATTGTTACGTGTACTTACCCCACAGGAAACAAAGCGATTCTTCGCAATCCTACGCTTAACCATCAAGAACAACCTAAGGAAAAGCCTTTAACAGCTAAATTTTACTAATTAACGGAATATGAAAAAACGTTACATGTCCAGTTTTATGGGTAGATTTCTAGTGTGCGCCCTGTTTGCGATTGCCGGTATTGGTGGTTTAAATGCGCAAACTGTAGTAATTAACACGGGAACACCCGGTACGCCGCAGTATAATGCCGGGCCGATTTACCGGTCTACCGCAGCGAGTGCTTACGATGCCAGTCGTTATTCTTATTTGTACACGGCCGATGAGTTGGCTGCTGTGGGTATTACGTCCGGAGCAGTTATCAATGTACTTGGCTGGATCAAGGATAATAACGCCACCTCTACGGGTGGCGGTATTTTTAGGATTTACATGAAGAATTCATCAGCCACCACGTATGGCTTGCCTACTGAGTCGTGGGCAAACCTGAACAATGGCACAACGATGGTGTATGAAAATCTGAGTTTTACCGTTCCGGCTACACAAAATCCTGATTATATCACATTCCCACTGTCTGTACCGTTTACGNNCGTTTGGAAATTTCTACGGAATGGGATATTAATGGTGTAGCGGGGAACGCATCTACCGGAACATTCAACTGGATGTGGTCAACCGTGGTAGATCGTATTTATGGAACCGGACAAACGGTACTGGCGAATGCGGGTACGTTGTCGTCTACTTCTAAT
>DPFD01000114.1:509-3555 GCA_003534175.1 Chitinophagaceae bacterium | reverse complement strand
GTCGTCCGTTTTTACAAATCACTTTTACACCCGGTGGCCCGTGTACCAATCCTCCAACACCTGGTACGGTTACAGCCAATCCTTCTTCGGTTTGTTTAGGAGAAACCTTTACGCTGAGTATGGCGGGAGGTACCAGTGGAACCGGTCAGACCATCCAGTGGCAATCCTCACCGGATGGGGTAACCTGGACGGACATCGCCGGTGCTACAAACTTTACTTATTCATCTACTCAAACCACCACAACTAATTACAGGGCATTGATTACCTGTGGCGTGGCTGTACCAACCAATGCAGTACAAATAAGCACTCCTGCCTCTGTATTAGGTACCTTCACCATCAATAATGCATTGCCCACCGGCGGGGGGAACTTTGCTTCATTCAATGATGCTTATGATTTTATCAAATGCGGTATCGGCGGTAACGTAATTTTCAACGTGGTTGCCGGTTCGGGTCCGTATAATGAACAATTGATCATGACTCCTGTGCCGGGTGCAGGTCCGGGTGCTACGGTAACGTTTAATGGTAACGGTGCCAGCATGAATTTCACATCTACCAACACCAACGAACGTGCTGTGGTAAAACTGAATGGTGCTGATTTTATCAACTTCAATGACTTAATAATTAATAGTTCCGGAACAACTACCTCTGAATACGGTTTCGGATTCCAGTTATTGAACAATGCCGATAACAACACCATTAACAATTGTACCATCAATCTAAATACATCTTCAACCTCAACCAACTATGCGGGCATCGTAGTGGGTGGTACCAACACTTCGGCCACGGCTTCCAGTGATAACAATGAGTGCGATAATAATATTATTGTAAACAACACCATCAATGGTGGATATTATGGTATCACCATTGTAGGTAGCGCAACTGTAGCAAACAGGGCGAACCAAATCATTGCCAACAATATCAATGATATTTATACTTATGGTATTTATGCGTTGGGTACTTCTTTCATGGAAGTGGAAGGCAACCAAATTCAAAGACCTACGCGTACTACCCTCGGAACATTCTATGGTATTTATTTTACCAGTTTAAGTACTGCAGCAATTGTTACCAAGAACAGAATTTCAAACCCTTGCGGTGGTGATCCCAACTCTACTGTGGCGATGTATGGTATTTATGTAACAGCTGTAGATGCCTTTGCCGGTGTGGAGAACCGTTTTACCAATAACCTCATCCATAATTTCAACGGTAGCGGAGCATCTTATGGTATATACAATGCCGGTTCAGATAATGTCTTCTTCTACCATAATACCATTTCATTGGATGGAACTGCACCTTCCGCAACCAGTTCAACCATAACTCGTGGCTTCTATCAAACTACACAGGCTGGAGGAATTCAGTTTAAAAACAATATTATTTCTATAACCCGTGGTGGCGATGGACCTAAGTATGCTATTTATCTGAATACGCTTACTTCAGTTGTTGATATCAACCGTAACGACTATTATTTAGGTTCACTTACGGGCGTGAGTCATGTAGGATATAATGGTGCTGACCGAACTTTACTGGCCGACTGGCAGGCACAGGGGTATGATTTAAACTCTGTTACCAACGATCCGGAGTTTACCAACCCGGTTATTGGAAACTACTCTCCACTGAACCCGGCAATTGATAACCTCGGTGAACCCTTGGGTGTTACGCAGGATATCAACAACGCAACCCGCAGTTTAACAACGCCTGATTTGGGAGCTTATGAATTTACGCCTCCGCCATGCGTGGCTCCACCGGTTGGCGGAACTGCTGAGCTTAGCCAAAATGTAGTTTGTGAAAATGAAATTGTAGCCTTGAGTGTAAGCGGAAACTCAGCCGGTTTAACACAGACCTATGTGTGGCAATCATCTCCGGATGGAGTGAACTGGACGGATATCAGTGGTGTGCTGACCAACCCTAACTTCAACATAACGGCTACGGTTACACTGAGTTATCGTATACTGATTACCTGTACCGGACAAACCACTCCTTCCGCTCCGGCATTGTTAACAGTGAATCCTGCTTTGCCTCAGGGGAACTATACTATTAACCCGGATATTCCAGCCAGTGCCACCAACTATCAGTCATTTGCTGATGCCATACTGGCCTTGCGTTGCGGTATTGCCGGACCGGTTACCTTCAACGTAAATGCTACACCAGCTTCATTGCCTGGAGGATTTTATAATGAACAGATTATTTTGCCTACCATACTGAATGCCAGTGCTACCAATACGGTAACATTCATTGGTAACGGTGCGATAATTCGTTTCCTGCCTCAGGTAAACGATCAGCGCGCAGTGATTAAACTGGATGGTGCTGACCATGTAACCTTCGACGGTTTTGATATCGACGGAAGCTTGCAGGGTGGAACCTATGCCTTCGGCGTACAGTTGATTAACGGTGCAGACAGCAATACGTTCCGCAACAACATCATTCGTGTTCCGGCTGATCAAACTACTACTGCTTTTGCAGGTATCGTTATCAGCAACTCAGCTACTGCAGCCACTACTACAGGAAACACCGATTGTGATTTCAACCTGTTTGAAAATAATGATGTGATTGGAGGATATTATGGTGCTACCATTGTAGGTGCAACGGCAACACCTGTAATAGGCAACCAATTGGTGAATAACCGTTTCCGTGATTTTTACTTTTACGGTATTTACATCAATGCAACAACCAATACCCTGGTGGAGAAGAATGATCTGACCCGCCCTACACGTACTACCAATTCAGCGTTTTATGGAATCTACGCAACCGGTATCAGTACCGGAATGAAGGTTTCCAAAAACAAAATTCATGATCCGTTTACAGGTATACCCGGTGCCACTGCTGCCTTCTATGGCATTTATTTCACCGGTGTAGATGCAACGCAGGGAGCTGAAAATGACGTAACCAATAACCTCATTTATAATGTGATTAGTAATGGAACGGTTTATGGTTTATATAATACCAGTTCAGATTTTGCCCGTTACTATCACAATACCATTTCATTAGACGACCAAACCAATACTTCAACTTCTTTAACCCGAGGTTTTTATCAAATTACAACTTCGGCGGT
>DPFD01000114.1:0-476 GCA_003534175.1 Chitinophagaceae bacterium | reverse complement strand
TGCAGGAGGTGGTACCAATCATGGCTTGTATTTTGGTACTTCAACGAGCGATATCGTTCACGATTATAATAATGTATACACGGGTGGATTGTCTACCACCTACTGGGGGTATAACGGCGCAAACCGTGCTACCCTGGCAGACTGGGCCACTTCAACCGGGCAGGAAGCCAATGGTGAAGAACTGGATCCTGAATATGCCAACGTGCCAGTGAACGATTATACACCTACGCTTGGAGCGATTGATAATCAGGGCACGCCTGTACCGGGTGTAACAACCGACATCAATGATGCTCCACGCAGTGCAACTACACCGGATATAGGTGCTATTGAATTTGCTGTACCTCCTTGTGTAGAGCCACCGGTAGCCGGAGCCGCAACGGTTGTACCTAACTCAGGTATCTGTTTAGGCGTAACCGTTACCCTTTCACTGAGTGGTAACTCTATTGGTGGCGGACAAACCTATCAGTGGCAATCAG
>DPFD01000100.1:3701-7722 GCA_003534175.1 Chitinophagaceae bacterium | reverse complement strand
ATTCCCCAGTTCATTCGGTGCAAACATCTGTCGCAAATATTCTTCCGCATTCAAGGGTTGCCCGTAAAAGCAATGTGCTGATACAGGTTGCATTTCCTGAAATTGCTGCAACTGGGTATTCGAGGTGTACGACCAGGTTACTACCGGAAACATTTCAAATGAATATTGTTGAGAGGGGTCAGTAGATACAATGTGCAAGTTGTTGCCGGCACAGGTTTGTCCGGGTGCCACCCATATCACCTCGCCCTGTGTTTGCCAGCCTGCGGGAGCGAGTATGCTAAAAGCTTCCACCGGCTCTTGAAATCCCCGGGTATCGTGTATGCGTACCCGATCGAATTGGAAAAATGTTGCGGTATCAGGAGATTCAGTGGTGGTGGTGCCGGAGGATGTCCGTGTCTGTTGTTTTGCATCACCCGAACTACAGGATAATACAATGCTGCTGATGAAGATGATAGCAGCTACCTGAAACACCGGATTCATTTTAAACATTAACCCACTCATAATTTTTCGTTTTAATTTGTGGGTCAATGTAGATGAATTTTTAATAGGAATACGTAATCCAAAGGGATTAGATACTCCGGTTTTCCATCTTNNCAAAAAAAAATGCCCCTGAAGGGCATCTATCATAAAAAGTTTTTTTTAACGCTTTTCTCCTCTGTCTTCCGGTTTTTTACAACAAGTGGGAAGTCGCTTATAGGCTGTTTCCTCAGCGGTTACATCCCCTGCATCGTATCCGATATTAGCGATGGCGGTTTTAATTTCCTCTATATTGGTTCTGTCGGTTAACCAGGTAACGGTGGTGGTTTTCGCCTTTACATTCACTTGAACCGAGGTGATACCATCGGTCATGCGCGGGAGCGTTTTTTCAATTTTACTTTTGCACATACCACATTGAATAGTAGGTGTACTGATCACTGCTTTATCGGAGCGTTTTTGTGCCTGAGCATTGAGCGACAATCCCAATATAGCAAGAAACATAAGTTGTAGAACTTTCATATTATGTAATGTTTTATAATGCAATTTAACTCATTTGGCCCCATTCTGAAGGGTTACTGCGCCATTTTAACAAAGATGCTACGGTTGCTTCATCCAGTTTCCCCTGCGACGATGCCAGTTGAATCAGGGTTTCGTAATCAGACAAGGTAGTGCATTGAATTCCGGCTTCATCCAATGCCTGTGAGGCCTGAGGGAAACCATAGGAAAACAGAGCTACCATTCCACATACTTCATTTCCATTGGCGCGGATGGCATTGCAGGCTTTCAGGCTACTCATCCCCGTGCTGATAAGGTCTTCCACCACGAGCACTTTTTTACCGCTTTCCAAATAGCCTTCAATCTGATGCTGCATACCGTGCTTCTTGGGTTCCGGTCGTACATACACAAAAGGCATCTTTAACTGATCGGCCGCCATGGTACCCCAGGCAATACCCGCAGTGGCTACTCCGGCCAGCACTTCGGCATCAGGATATTTTTCAAAGATGACACTGCATAGTTCACTTTTGATAAAGTCTCTGATATAGGGGAAGGATAACAACTTGCGGTTATCGCAATAAATCGGACTTTTCCAGCCGCTGGCCCAGGTAAAAGGGGCGTCCGGACTCAGTTTCACAGCTTCAGCTTGCAGTAGCTTGGAGGCTACCGCTTTGGCATCGGTCATAGTAAATATTTTTCACGGCAAAGATAGGAAGATAATACCCTGTGCAACAAGGTGGCATCACATCAGGCATACTTGTTAAAACTATAGTATAAATCACTGCTTCATAACATGGTATGGCATAGATTTGTTTTATTTGCACGCAAACCGAAATCATGTTTATAAAAATTTACTTCGATTCTATCCCACTAATACTGGCTGATTCGCCCGAATTCATTCCGGCAACCATCCATGCGTCCGCTACAACTTACACAAATGATGAACTTGCACCATCACAGTTAAAAAAAATCATTGGCGATTTATATGAAGGCAACAGTAAGGCTGTGGTAATCATTTCCGGTGATGGAGAAGCGCTTAAAAAAGAAGTATTTGCATGCTTTGAGAATATTGAAGCGGCAGGAGGTATTGTACAGAATGAGCAGAAGGATCTGCTGTTCATCTTCCGCAAAGAACGGTGGGATTTGCCCAAAGGCAAGATGGAAGCGGGTGAGGATGCTGCCTCCTGTGCCGAACGTGAGATTACAGAAGAAACGGGCATTCAGCCATTGCAACTGATTGGTCCGGTAGGTACAACATACCACGCCTATCGTGAAAAGAAAAAAGATATCCTGAAAACCAGCCACTGGTTTTACTTCACTACCACCAACAATGAAAAAGGTACTCCTCAAACGGAAGAAGAAATCACAGAAGTAAAATGGATTGCCACACGAGATTTAAAGAAACCGATGAAACAGTCGTACGAGACCATTAAGGAAATCCTCAACACTTTCTTCGACAAACCTTAACGGTCTTTCGGTATAACGGCAACGGTTAAACGACTCACACAAACCAGCGCACCATCATCCTGATGGATGCGTATATCCCATACATGAGACGAGCGACCCAGATGCAGCGGTCGGCACGTAGCGGTTACATAGCCTTCCCGCACGCCTTTCAGGTGATTGGCATTGATCTCCATTCCCACACACAGATATTTATCAGGATCAATGCAGAGGTACGATGCCACCGAACCAATGGTTTCTGCTAAAGCACAACTGGCACCACCATGCAACAGTCCGTAAGGTTGTTTGGTTTTACTGACCACCGGCATCCGCATGCACAGATAATCAGGCCCTACTTCAGTCCATTCCATGTCTAGATAGGTTGCCATGGTATCAGGCCCCACATGCTGTACATCGCTTAACTGCAATTCTTTATTAAACCAGATCATTATAAATAAATTCCGCTTTTGATGGATGCATTCACTGCATCCGGTAAAAACTGTTCCACCGAGCCTTTGTTTTTCAGTACATCACGTACAAGGGTAGACGCTACTGAAGTATATTGAGGCAGGCAGGTAAGGAAAACGGTTTCCACATTTCCCTGCAAACTTCTGTTCATATCGGCAATCGCCTTTTCATATTCAAAATCGTTCACGTACCGAATGCCCCGCACGATGAAGTTGGCATTCACTTCGCGGCAGCAATCAACCGTTAAGCCTTCATACACTACTGCTTCCACTTTTGGATTACCGGCATAAATTTCCTGCAGCCAGCGCAGCCGTTGCTGCTCGGAAAACATCGGTTGCTTATTTACATTTCTGCCGATACCAATGTACAGTTTATCAAAGAGCGCCAGTGAGCGGTCAATGATATCGGTATGCCCTTTGGTAACCGGATCAAACGTGCCGGGGAAAAGTGCGATTCTGCTCATAATTTTTTCAGGAAGTTTTTTTTCCTCCCCCCAACAAATATAACACAGCCATTCTTACGGCCACGCCATTTTCTACTTGTTGCAGGATGATGGAATGTTTGCCATCGGCCACATCGCTATCAATTTCCACGCCACGGTTCATCGGTCCGGGATGCAGTATAACAATGTCTTTTTGTATATCATTTAATAGTGCGGAGGTAATGCCATACACCCGGTTATACTCACGAAGGGTTGAAAACAAAACCTGTTGCTGTCGTTCCAGTTGAATGCGGAGGACATTGGCTACATCGCACCATTGCAGGGCCTTTTTTACATTGTATTCCACGCGGATATCGTGCGTTTCACGGATATACCGGGGGATTAATGTAGGCGGACCGCAAACCGTAACTTCAGCGCCCATTTTCTTCAACAGGTAGATGTTGCTCATGGCTACGCGCGAGTGTTGAATATCGCCGATGATGGCTACCTTTTTTCCTTCCAGGGTACCGAGTTTTTCACGGATGGAAAACGCATCCAGCAGCGCCTGGGTGGGGTGTTCATTGATACCATCTCCCGCATTGATGATGGCGGTGTTGGGCACATGCTTTGCGAGAAAATGAGGAGCACCGCTGCTTTGATGGCGAATCACCACCATATCCACCTTCATGCTTAGAATATTGTTCACGGTATCCAGCT
>DPFD01000100.1:0-3684 GCA_003534175.1 Chitinophagaceae bacterium | reverse complement strand
GCGGAGAAGTTTATAGTATCTGCACTTAATCTTTTTTCGGCCAGTTCAAATGAAATACGGGTTCGGGTGGAGTTTTCGTAAAAAAGATTCACGATGGTAACTTCACGGAGCGAGGGTACTTTTTTGATGGGTCGTTGAAGGACTTCCTTGAACTGGGTTGCGGTTGATAAAATAGATTCAATATCCTGTGCGGTAAGATCTTTAATGCCTAATAAATGTGGAGTGGATAGTTGCATTAAAAAGCAAAGTTATTGCATTTTATCATCAATTCGTACAACCTGTACGCCCCCGTCGCTTGTCTTCACCAATTTTATTTTTTCTCTGGATGAGGTAGCCGGTGCAATGCCCCGGTAATCGGCCTGAATAGGAAACTGCCGGTGTTCGGCCCGGTCTACCAATACACACAACTCTACCTTGCCCGGCCGGCCGTAATCGAGGAGCACGTCCAATGCCGCTTTAATCGTTCTGCCCGTAAACAATACATCATCTACCAGTACAATATGCTTATCATCTACCGAAAAGGGCAGATTCATTTTATCAGGTTGTAAGATCTGTTTGTGCAGGTCATCCCGATAAAAAGTAATATCAATTTCGCCGTAATCAGGTAACGTTCCATTCGCACGTTTGCAGATTGCTTCATACAATGCTTCTGCCACCACTACTCCACCTTGTTGTATGCCTACAATGGCGGTGTTCGACATATCAGGTTTTCGGCTCAGGATATCCTGCGCCAGTCGATCGATGCTTTCAGAGAATGCGGGATATGACAGGATTACTTCCACCGGGTATGCATTTATTTTTCCTGAAGGAATGGATAACGATAATCAACCGGAGGAACAAAGGTTTCTTTAATGGTACGCGCACTCAACCAACGGTACAGGTTAAGCGCACTTCCTGCTTTATCATTGGTACCGCTGGCCCTCGCACCACCAAAAGGTTGTTGCCCTACAACGGCGCCGGTTGGCTTGTCGTTGATATAAAAATTACCGGCAGCATTTCTGAGTTTGTTCACAGCCAGTTCAACCGCATAACGATCGGATGCAATGATGGATCCGGTTAAGGCATACGGTGAAGTTGAATCCACCAGCTTCAGGGTATCTTCAAATTTGTTTTCATCGTACACATACATGGTGAGAACAGGCCCGAACAGCTCTTCACACATGGTTACATATTTCGGATCGGTAGTTTCGATGAGTGTAGGTTCAATAAAATAACCGTTGGTTTTATCACATCCGCCACCGGCGATTACTTTGGCGCCACTGTTGCGTTTGCGGGCGTTTTTAATATATCCTTCCAGTTTATCAAAACTCTTTTCATCAATTACCGCGTTGATGAAATTGGTAAAATCTTCAACGGAGCCCATCTTCATAGTCCCCATTTCAGCAACCAGTTTTGTTTTAATTTCTTTGGCGAGGTTAGAGGGGATATATGCCCTGGAGGCCGCAGAACATTTTTGTCCCTGATATTCAAAAGCACCCCGCGCCAGCGCAGCCACTACTACATCCGGGTCGGCGGATTTATGCACCACAACAAAATCTTTACCACCGGTTTCACCAACAATGCGCGGATACGTTTTATAGATGGGTGTATTCTTACCAATGGTTTCCCACATTCTGTTGAACACACCGGTACTACCGGTAAAATGCAATCCTGCAAAATCAGGATGGTTGAAACAAACTTCACCCATGGTTGGCCCATCTACTNNCACCAGGTTAATCACCCCGGCAGGCAATCCGGCTTCCATCAATACGCGCATGAACATCTGAGCGCTGTACACCTGGGTATTGGCACATTTCCAAACTACCACGTTGCCGCACATTGCTGCACTGGTGGGCAGGTTTCCGCCAATGGCTGTAAAATTGAACGGTGTGAGTGCGAATACAAAACCTTCCAGCGGGCGATATTCCATGCGGTTGTAGATGCCGGGTCCGCTCACCGGTTGCTGGCGGTATATTTCACTCAGGAAATGAACGTTGAAACGAAGGAAATCAATCAGCTCACAGGCACTGTCAATCTCTGCCTGAAAAGCATTTTTGCTTTGTCCGAGCATGGTAGTACCATTGATGTACGGACGGTATTTTGTTGCGAGTAAATCAGCTGCTTTCAGAAAGATGTTGGCACGGTTTTCCCAGCTCATGGCAGCCCATTTATCTTTTGCTTTGAGTGCTGCCTGGATGGCCTTTTTCACATGTGTGGCATCCCCTGCATGAAAGGTTCCCAGCACATGCTTTAATTCATGCGGTGGGCGAATTTCAAGGGTTTTGCCGGTTCTTACTTCTTCACCTCCAATATACATCGGCACATCAATCTTTTGCGATTTCAGTTCCTTCAGTGCCCGCTTCAGAGCGGCTTTTTCAGGACTTCCGGGTGCGTAATTCAACACCGGTTCATTGGCCGGTNNTTTTGCTGTTTGCAATGTAATTATTTGAGTCGACAATTCCGGCTTTACTGTCCGGAATCTGCTTCCTTTTCACTCATTAGGAATGCTTTGATAAAGCCATCCAGTTCTCCATCCATCACCGGACCAACGTTTCCCACCTCATAATCGGTGCGATGGTCTTTAATCATTTTATAGGGATGGAACACATAAGAGCGGATTTGGCTTCCCCACTCGATCTTCTTTTTGTTGGCATTGGCGGCATCCCGCAACTCATTACGCTTCCTGAGTTCCTCTTCGTACAGGCGGCTTTTCAGCATTTGCATCGCTTTCTCGCGGTTGGCGAGCTGGCTGCGTTCAGTCTGACACACCACCACAATACCCGTGGGAATATGCGTGAGGAACACTTTGGTTTCCACTTTATTCACGTTCTGGCCACCGGCGCCACCACTGCGTGCCGTTTCCATTTTAACGTCGGATTCCTTCACATCAATTTCAATANNATACTGTCATCTACTAACGGATATACGTGTACGCTGGCGAATGAGGTATGCCGGCGCGCGTTGCTGTCGAACGGAGATATACGAACCAAACGGTGCACCCCACTTTCAGCTTTCAGGAAACCATAGGCGAAAGGCCCGTCGAACTGATAGGTACAGGCTTTAATACCCGCACCATCTCCCCACTGCCAGTCGAGTTCTGTTACTTTCCAACCCTGCTTTTCACCATACATGCGGTACATACGGGCAAGCATCTCTGCCCAATCCTGACTCTCCGTACCACCGGCACCACTGTTGATTTCCATTACTGCCGGAAGCGAATCAGCCGGATCATTGAGTGTGCTTTTAAACTCAGCATCTTCAATTGACTGATTGGCGTGTGCATAGGCCGTGCGCACTTCATCTTCATCGGCTTCACCTTCTTTCCAGAATTCGAACAATACGGCAAAATCCTCCACCGCTGTTTCCACTTCGTGAAACATATCAACCCAGTATTCGTTTACCTTAATTTCTTTGAGAATAGCCGTAGCCCGGGCATTATCATCCCAAAATCCCGGAGAAAGGGAGAGCTGTTTATCATTTTCTATTTTAGCCTGACGATTAGCGACGTCAAAGAAACCTCCTCAAGACCAACAAACGGTCTCTCATATCCTTAATTTGTTCTGCTGTCATGGCGCAAAGATATTCGTTTTTTCAATGTGATAAACACTGAATAGAATCAGGTATTATATTTGATACTTGTAGGTATGCACACGAATGAAACCAATCAAACCACCACTAATAATAGAAAACCATTTTGGAAAAGAT
>DPFD01000043.1 GCA_003534175.1 Chitinophagaceae bacterium | reverse complement strand
CATCCTACCAAAGCACTGAAAGAAAAGCCGGGCTCCTCTATAGCTATCGGATTTCGCATGCTGGCCGAAGGCGGTGCCGATGCATTCATCAGTGCCGGAAATACTGGTGCCATGATGGTGGGTGCGCTGTTTAGCATCAAAACCATTGAAGGTGTTCACCGTCCTACCATCGGTGCCTATCTTCCCCGTGAAGACGGAAGCCTGGGTTTGCTGGTAGATGTGGGACTGAATGCCGACTGCAAACCTGAAAACCTGAATCAGTTTGCACAACTGGGCGCATTGTTTGCCCGGCACATTCTGCATTTTGAAAATCCGAAAGTAGGACTAATCAATCTTGGAGAAGAAGAAGGGAAAGGAAACCTGCTTGCACAGGGTGCCTATCCGCTCCTCAAACAAAATCCGAATTTTGAATTTGTAGGAAATGTGGAAGGAAGAGACATCCTCACCAACCGGGCTGATGTTTTTGTGTGTGATGGATTTACCGGTAACGTGATTTTAAAACTGGCCGAAAGTATTTACGATATTGTACAACGCCGCAACATCAGCGACGAACACTTCAACCGTTTCAATTTTGAAATGTATGGTGGCGTACCGGTACTCGGGGTTTCCAAACCGGTAATCATTGGCCACGGCATCTCGCACAGCATTGCTTTCAAAAACATGATTCACATTGCGAAAACCATGCTGGATACCAACCTCACCGGAAAGATCGCCGACACTTTTTCTGCTTCAGCGTAATGACTTTTACTGAATCAATCATCATCCCTTCCTGTTTATAACAACTTTTACACACGTAGTGGATAAACCTCAATGCTTGCGGGATATTTAAGTATTTTTAAGCATCCAAAAAATCAATTATGTTCCAATCTGTATATTCAAGATGTATTGCCTTTCTGGTATTGATTCTAACCACCGGTTTGGTTCATGCACAAAACAGTGTAAAACTAAATTACAAGAACGCCCAGGTGTATGCCGGTATCGAAGTTGGCTCGAAAGGCGTTAAAATGAGTGTGCTGGAACTGCCGGAGAAATCAAAAGCGCAGGGAGATTTTACCGTGATTAAAGACACGTCCATCAACACCGATTTTATTTCCTTTAACGATGCTACCTACAAGGCTACACTAGAAGCACTGACGGCATTGTTCCGTGTAGCACATGAGCGTTATGAAATTCCTTCCAAATTCATTTTTACCGCCATCAGTAGTGGGGTAAGCATACAGTCGGAGAAAGACAATAAAAAAGACTGGCTCACACGTTTGTCGGATGATTTCAGAAAAAACATCCAGGAACCTGCCCGTGAAGTACGCGTGATAGATGTTACGGAAGAAGCCCGTTTATCTCACCTGGGCATCATTCCTGATTCAAGACGTTATTCAACTTTTTTGATTGACATTGGCAGTGGTAATACCAAGGGTGGATTTTTCCCGTACAATAACACGAAGGACATCCGCTTATTCCAGCTTACCTGGGGTACCAAAAGCATCAGCAATGAAACCAACACCCGCCTGGGATCTGATGAAACAATGAGCAATTATTATCGCCAGATGCAACGCGTACTGAATGGCCCGGCCGATCAGGAAATTGTATATGCCATCAACGTGAGTGGCGCTTACAACATGAGTGATAACATTGCCTTCAGCGGTGGTATTGCCTGGGCTGTTGCTACCCTCCTCTTCCCGGAACTGATTGAGAATGCAGTAGTACCGGTTACGTACGATGAGGTGGCTGCCTTTATGGACCGTATCGCCAATGATTATAAAAGTTTGAATGATCAGGCCATCGTAAAAAGTGTGACCGACAAAACCGTTGATCTGGAATTGGTTTCAAAACAAGCCAAAACAGTGAATAAGGTATTTGATCAAAAAGCCATGCTGGCCGGTACCGGATTGTTGTTGAAAATCATGCGTCAGTTTGAGGGCATTTACGAAAAGAAACAATTCTTCCTGGTGAAGAACGGTCAAACCGGATGGATATCTGCCTACGTTAAAGAAGCCATGAATAAATAAACGTCCATGCGGGATTCTAAAATATCCTTTCTACTGGTAATCTCCTTCGTATTGATCTTCGCATCGTTTCTTGCGTTGGGAATACTCGGCTATACCTTTTACCGAAAAGTAGATAAGGCTATGGTGATGCAATCCACGCCGCAGCCTGCCGATCGAATCCGCGATTCTTTACTGGCAGTGTACAGCCACACCATACAACAGCTCGAGAAAAAACTGGGAGCTACCTATTCCTCCGCCGATTCTCTGGAGAACAGCCTGAGCCTCAAACTCGATGAATATTACCGCACGAAAGATGAACTGATTGCACTGATATCAAATCCTACATCGGATAAAGATTTTGAACTGGCCAAACTGAAAATTGATGAACTGCAAACCCGAATGGCAGCCCTGAGAAGAACCAATGCCAATATTTCGGAAGAGAATAAAAAACTGTACACGGTATTGGATGAAATCAGAAAGCAGTCACTCACGGCGAACAATACACGAAGTAATCCAACCCCTCCTCCTGTGTCTGCACCGGTTACCGTGTCCAACAATATAACCATCCCTGAATCAGAAAACACACCGGCACCTTCAACCGAAGTGCCTGTAACTGTATCCTACCCTTCACGGGCTGTTGTTCAGAATGAACCCAGTT
>DPFD01000212.1:2161-4916 GCA_003534175.1 Chitinophagaceae bacterium | reverse complement strand
TGTGCCGTATACCCGCATTCTGATGCGGTGTTTGCCAGGAGTATTTTCTTACCGCGTAAACTGCTGAACGAAAAGTTTTCCCCGCCGGAGCTATCGGCGTTCAGGGTATAAAAGGAGGTGGCCGGAGTGTCCGTTCCCTCCACAATACGCGTATTCATTTTAAATAATCCCGAAAAGAAACGCAACACGGGATAAAGCGCACGTAAAAAATTTTGTTTTGCCGACATTGTTCAAAAGTACAACTTTACAGCATGGAAACCGGACACGAACAGTATATGAAACTGGCACTTGCCGAAGCCCGGAAAGCATTTGAGGCCGGTGAGGTACCGGTGGGCGCGGTGGTGGTGATGCATGAAAAAGTAATCGCCCGGGCACACAATCAGGTAGAGTTGCTAAACGATTGTACCGCACATGCCGAAATGCTCGCGATTACATCCGCCTTTCACTCGGTAGGCAGCAAGTACCTGCCCGAGGCCACTTTGTATGTTACGGTTGAACCCTGCCTCATGTGTTGCGGAGCCCTGTACTGGAGCAAGATTGGAGCCGTAGTGTTTGGTGCCAGCGATGATAAAAACGGTTACCGGCGCTCTACCGGCAACCACGTTGCGTTCCATCCTAAAACAACCTTACAGGGAGGCATACTCGAAGATGAATGCGCTCAGCTGATGAAAGATTTTTTCAGACAGAAGAGATGACGGTTATTTAACTCCTTTTTCTTTCATGATTTTATTCAGCCATTTTAACATGGCTACCATAATGCCCGTGGCGAGCAACAGCAATCCGAAGTTTACCCAGAAAAAGTTGGCCTTGTTTTCATAGCCATCCCACAAACTGGATAGTACACCGGATAGTTTATTACCGATAGAGGTAGACAAAAACCATCCGCCCATCATCAGCGAGGTAATACGCACCGGACTCAGTTTGGATACGAGCGATAAACCCATCGGACTCAACAGCAGTTCACCAATAGTAATTACACCGTAGGTCATGATGAGCCACCACACACTTCCTTTCTCTGATCCGTTGTGGGTGGAATACACTGCCATCACCATCACCAGTACAGAAAGTGCTGATACAAAAAGACCCAGTGCAATTTTGGTTGGTGTAGAAGGTTCCTTACCCCTGCGGTTTAAAAAGGCAAAGAATGCCACAATCAGCGGTGTTAACAGGATTACCCAGCCGGGGTTGATGCTCTGACTCAAATTGGTTGCCCAGGCGTAAATACTGCTGCCTTCTTCAGGCAGTTTTTCAGGAGCTACATTTTTAAAGTAGTAAGGATAGTTGTATTCGCGCTGAACTACATTATCTACTTTCTGTAACCTGAACTGCTGATCGTACAGTGGTACTGAATCCATTTTATACGGAATGGTTTGTGCCTGTTTCAGGGTGTTGAAAACTTCGGCTACCTGTCCTTTTACTTCACGGTCGGTATAACGATCGGCCCAGGTATTCAGGGCAGTACCGTTTTGTTTAAATACAGCCCAGAACAAAATCACCGCAGCAAAAATGGCCAGTAATGCGGCGATTGGTCTTTTTTCATCGGCCGGTGCCCGGAAGTACAGGTTCGAATAAAAATACAACACAGGTAAACAGGCAAAGATGAACGCATCGGTACTGTCGGATCCGAAAATATCACCCGGTATCAGCCAGCCCAACACACCCGCAATGATGGATGGAACCAGGATGAGCATGATGATGCGGGTAAACGACATGTCTCCGGGTTGCACTCCTTTTTTTACGTCATAGGCAATGTAGTGGCGTGTACCGGCCAGGAAAATGATCACTCCAATGAACATACCGATTCCGGCAGCAATAAAAGCATAACCCCATCCGAGCATGATGTACAATGCGGCGCCAAAGAAATTACAAATGAAGGCACCAATGTTGATGCCCATGTAAAAGATATTATATCCTTCATCTTTCCGGTGTACATATTCCGGGGTGGAATACACATTCCCCAGCAAGGTGGAAATATTGGGTTTGAAAAATCCGTTTCCTAAAATCACTAGCGTCATGGCTACATACAATGCCGTAAGGTTGTGAATAGCCATGAGGCAGTAGCCTGCCCCCATCATTAAACCACCAATGATGATGGATTTGCGGTACCCCAGATAACGGTCGGCAATCAGGCCTCCGAGAAACGGGGTGAGAAACACCAGGGCAATGAATGTACCATAGAGGTCAGCACTTTCGGCTTCCGTCATGGCAAATCCACCTTTTACATCTTTCAGGTACAGAGTGAAAATACCAATCATCAAATAATAACCGAATCGTTCCCACATTTCAGAGAAGAACAAAAAGGGAAGGGCCTTAGGGTGTTTACGCGTGGTACTCATGAAGCAATCGTTTTTTTCTGGTAATAAAAAAAATGGCAACGGGTTTCGCTGCCATTCGAAAATACGGTATAAAATTTTATTTCAGTCCGTGCATCATCTTCAGCAATTTTCTGCTGGTGAAGAAGAGCACCACGGAGGCCACTCCAGCAAACACCACAAAAATCATGAAGAAGGCATAGAGGCTGTCGATCTGATAGCCCAGCAGGTTGGTAACATTTCCATCTTCCGGAAACAGTTTACTCAACATACCGGCAAAGTCATTGGCCATCGCATTCGCTAGGAACCAAACGCCCATGAGCAATGAGGCAAGTCTTGCCGGAGCCAGACGCGCCACCATCGATAACCCAATGGGTGAAAGACACAACTCACCAAAGGTGTGCAGGATGTACATACCAATCAACCAGAACATGGAAATTTTC
>DPFD01000212.1:0-2144 GCA_003534175.1 Chitinophagaceae bacterium | reverse complement strand
CTTTTACGCCAATGGCAATCACCAGGAATCCTACTGCCAGCAGGAACAATCCGATGGCTTGCTTTACGAGCGACGGGGGTTCTTTATCTTTCTTACCGAGCGACGTCCAGGTGCTGGCAAACAACGGAGCAAATAAAATGATAGCGAGCGGGTTGATAGACTGGAACCAGCTGGCCGGCATTTCCCATCCAAAGATGAAGCGGTCGGTATTTTTATCGGCAAAGATCGTCAGCGATGCACCGGCCTGTTCAAAGGCACTCCAGAAGAAGATTACAAAGAATGCCGCGATATAAATAACGATGATACGATCTCTTTCAATTTTGGTGAGGTTAGGATCAGAGATGATAAATCCTGCTGCAGAAATGGACGTGGCAAAAACAAGCGTGCTGATCCAATTGAAATCAACCACATACAGGAAGAATAACCACAGGGCTGCATAAATAAATACCCATATTCCAATACGCGATGCTGTGAACTCGGGTTTCTTTTCAGCAATGGTTTCAAAAGAGGATAATTTATCTTTTCCGTCAGATGATTCCGTTACATCCGGAATGATTTCTTTAGCGGAAGGTAATACACCAATCTGACGGCCATCCGCTGCTACGATGTATTTGTTTTTCAACAACTGGAACATGATAATGCCAAACACCATACCCACACCGGCTGCAAAGAAACCCCATTTGTAATCAATTTTTTCGGCCAGTGCTCCGCAGATGAGTGGTGAGAAAAACGCACCGAGGTTAATACCCATATAGAAAATAGAGAAAGCGGCATCTACGCGTTTGTCGCCTTTGGCATACAACTGATTCACCATGGTGGAAATGTTCGGCTTGAATAAACCGTTACCCAGCACCAGGGCTACCAATCCCAATACAAACAATGTTTTGGCAAGATCCATGTTGGTTGAAACAGCAGCAGCACAGAAAAATAAAGTAAACTGACCGATAGCCATCAGCACACCGCCCCAGAAAATTGATTTGCGATTGCCCCAGTAACGGTCGGCAATGAAACCTCCGATTAAAGGTGTTAGATAAACCACTGCTGTGAAGTTTCCGTAGATACCGGAAGCCAGTTTGGTATCAAACTCCAGCATTTTGGTCATGAATAAAACGAGGATGGCTCTCATCCCGTAGTAACTGAAACGTTCCCACATTTCAGTAAAGAATAATACAAATAACCCCTTGGGGTGTCTGGTAGATGTTGTTTCGGCCATGCGGCTTAGTTTTGGTATATTAAATGAATAATAAGCTTACAAAGTAAGGAAAATCTGATGAAGTGAATCAACCACTTAAAAAATATTGCAACAACAGTAAACGCATAGTAATAATTAATATATGGTTATCCGTTCTCATCGTTTTACATTTGCTGCCGTAATCTATCATCCATGAATATACTTTTGATTGGGGGTGGAGGCAGGGAACATGCAATGGCCTGGAAACTGCGCCAGAGCCCATTGTGTAATGCTTTATTTGTAGCACCCGGTAATGCCGGTACGGAACAACTGGCCACCAATTTACCCATCTCCACTACTGATTTTGCAGCTCTCGCCCGGGCAGTACTCGAACATCAGATTGATATGGTTATTGTAGGCCCGGAAGAACCACTGGTGAATGGGATATGGGACTATTTCCAGCAAAATGCTGCTGTACGCCATGTGCAGGTAATTGGTCCTTCTGCTGAAGCTGCCAAACTGGAAGGTAGCAAAGCTGTAGCGAAAGCATTTATGCAGCGATATGGTATTCCCACTGCAGGATACCGTGAGTTTACCAAGGACAACTTTGAAGAAGGTATGGAATACATCCGCAACCACCCGTTGCCGATTGTGTTAAAAGCCGACGGACTCGCAGCCGGTAAAGGAGTAATCATTTGCCATCATGTTGTGGAAGCACTGGCAGAATTTGAGCTGATGCTTCAGCATTCCAAGTTTGGAGAGGCAGGAAAAAAAGTAGTGGTTGAAGCATTTTTGAAAGGAATTGAGATGAGCCTGTTTGTAGTAACCGATGGAAAAGATTATGTGTTACTGCCGGAGGCTAAAGATTATAAAAGAGTGGGAGCAGCCGATACCGGCCTCAATACAGGAGGAATGGGCGCTGTAAGTCCGGTGCCTTTTTTCGATGAAACTCTGCGGAAGAAAGTAATTGAAA
>DPFD01000012.1:4040-8236 GCA_003534175.1 Chitinophagaceae bacterium | reverse complement strand
TCAATGGTTTTAACTACAGCAGGTATATCTTTCTTATCACGCTTGAAATCAACGATACGATACATGGTTTTGTTTCCACCCCCTTTGTAACGCATAGAGCGACGGCCCTGTGAGTTTCTTCCTGCTACACTCTTTTGCTTTTCCAACAAACTCTTCTCAGGCACGTTGGTAGTAACCTCTGTGTAAGCGTTACCGATTCTCCATCGGGTTCCTGCGGTTGTTGGTTTGTATTTTCTTAATGCCATTTTTAATCTCTTTTTTTATTTGTCAAAACTTTGCGGTGCTGACCACCATTCATTTAATAAATTATGCGCCGCTGTACAGGTCAATGGTTTCACCTTCAGCAACAGTAACCAAGGCTTTCTTTTTAGCAGGCTTGCGACCGGTAACAAATCCGGCTTTGGTATACTTTGATTTCAGTTTAGAAGGCATCACCCAGGTGTTTACGCTTTCTACCTGAACTCCGTAGAAAGTTTCCACGGCTTTCTTAATCTCCAGTTTATTCGCCTTGCGGTCAACCACAAACGTGTAGCGGTTGGCTTTCTCAGAAAACTTGTTGGCTTTCTCAGATAAAACAGGCTTTATTAAAACATCAGACAGTTTCATGATTTACAATTTCAGTGTTTATTGATTTACGCTTCGGCTGTTTCGGTTTCGGTAAACAGTTTGGCAGCGCTTTCCGACAATACCAGTACATTGGCATCCAGGATGTCGTAGGTGTTCAAATCGCTCAGCAGCGTTCCGTTCACTCCCTGTACATTCCTCAAACTCAGGTACATGTTATTGTTGTATTCCGGAATAACGAACAATGCTTTTTTACGGCCGATGTTCAATCCTTTCAGAATGTTTGCAAACGTCTTTGTTTTAGGCGCATCCATCTGGATATCTTCCAACACCACGATGGCATTTTCTTTTGCCTTGTAAGCCAGTGCACTCATCTTGGCCAGGTCTTTCACTTTACGATTCAGTTTGATATCGTATTTGTGAGGTTTTGGTCCGAAGATGGTACCACCACCTTTATACAATGGGTTACGCAGGTTCCCTTTACGGGCGCCACCGGTACCTTTTTGTTTGTGCAGCTTACGGGATGAACCCTTCACTTCCATACGGGTTTTCACTTTATGTGTACCCTGGCGTTGTGCAGCCTGGTATTGTTTTACCGCGAGGTAAATCACATGATCATTGGGTTCGATACCAAAGATTTCTTCCGGAAGCTCTACAGTTCTGCCGGTTTTTTCGCCTTTCAGGTTAATTATATCTAGTTGCATATTATTTCTGTATTAAAACGATGGAACCATTATGGCCAGGAACTGAACCACTGATTAATATGTAATTTTTCTCTGGGAAAATCTTTACCACTTTCAAGCCTTTCATCTTCACGCGATCTCCGCCCATGCGGCCTGCCATGCGCATACCTNNGCATCAGATGAGTTACCGATAGAACCCGGTGCACGCTGACGATCATGTTGTCCGTGCGATTGCTCACCCACCCCACTGAATCCATGGCGCTTAACCACACCCTGGAAACCCTTACCCTTGGTGGTACCTACTACTTCAACATCTTCACCTTCTGTGAAAATATCAACGGTAATGGTTTCACCAACGTTTTTATCTATTTCGCTATCGCGGATTTCTTTGACTACTTTTTTAGGGCTTGTACTGGCCTTGGCGAAGTGATTTACTTCTGATTTGGTGGCGCTCTTCTCTTTCTTCTCACCAAATGCAATCTGGAGGGCATTGTAACCGTCGGTTTCAACGGTCTTCTTTTGTGTAACAACACAGGGGCCGGCCTCAATGATGGTTACCGCTGTTTGCTTACCGGAGGCATCAAAGATACTGGTCATCCCAATCTTCTTTCCAATAATACTTTTCATTGTATCTGTTTTATACCCAGCGCTCCAACAGGTGGAGATAGGTGTTCATATTTTTTCTTCTTTTAAGAACTTGGCTGAGGCCTGCCCCGTAAACGGAGGCGGTTCATCATGCCTTAATCTCAACATCCACACCACTTGGCAGGTCCAGTTTGCTTAACGCATCCACGGTACGGCTGCTGCTGGTGTAAATGTCTAACAAACGCTTGTGCGTGCACAATTGAAACTGCTCACGTGCTTTCTTATTTACGTGAGGTGAACGCAATACGGTGAAAATTTTCTTGTGCGTAGGTAATGGAATTGGACCAGTTACTACTGCACCCGTGCTGCGAACGGTTTTTACAATCTTTTCAGCTGATTTATCAACCAGGTTATGGTCGTAAGATTGCAACTTGATTCTGATTCGTTGTGACATATGTAAAGAACTTTAAAATTCCTTTTTTTGAATTGGAGTGCAAAGGTAAGGGTACTAAATGAATTGACAAAAGAAAAAAGAGAAGTTTTCTAAAAATAATTCTGCTGCCTCTACAGGCTCTGCGCGTATGGCATTACATTTGCCTTTTGTAATGCTTTACCCGTATGAAAAATTTTCTGGTTTTACTGCTGATGTTTCCATTGTACGCTGTTGGTCAATCTTTTACGCTGGATTTGCAAGCCGGATTCAGCGGCTATCAGGGAGATTTACAGGCCAAACGGTTTTCAATGGAAAAATCTCACCCGGCGGTATCGGCAGGCGCCTCCTGGCTGGTTACCCCACGGATCGCTTTACGCGCCTCCGGCACCCTCACCCGGGTGGAAGGCAGCGACCGGGCATCAGACGGAACCCTACGCAATCCCAGAAACCTGCATTTCAAATCGCGTATACTGGAAGCCCAACTTTCCGGAGCATACTTTTTGTTTCCCTCAGGTGAAAGAAATTGGTCGCCTTATGTTTTTGCCGGACTGGCCGTATTTCATTTCAACCCTTATACTTATACCTTCAGCGGAGAGAAGGTTTTTCTCCAACCGCTGGGCACCGAGGGGCAAAACCTTGTCAGTTATCCGGATGTGAAGGAATATAAAAATATACAACTGGCCGTACCCTTTGGTTTTGGGGTTATGTTCCCTATCACAGACCGTGTACAATTGGGAGCTGAATTCGGTTTGAGGAAATTGTTTACTGATTATCTTGATGATGTTAGCGGAGTATATGCTGATTCCACCATGCTGGCCAATAACCGCAGTCCGCTGGCCGCTCAAATGGCTTACCGCGGCAATGAACTCAGTGGCAATCCTCCCTACCCTGCTGCAGGTTCGCAAAGAGGTAATCCTGCCAACAAAGACTGGTATTACACCACTACCATCCGCTTGAGCTATGCATTTAAATGGAAAGATAAAACCTCCTCCTTTGGAAAAACCGGATGCCCTGCATGGTAGGATGAAGCATGGCAGATTTTCCCGTGCTTGTCGGCATCCCATATTTCTATAGCTGAAGGAAGAAGATAATTTTTGAACCTGTAGGAACATTGCCCTTCCGCAAACATCGTTACAACAAATCAGGCTGTCAATCCAACCTTACCTGATAAAGTATTGTGTGATTATCGAGCTTACGGATGGTAGTATCATTAATCCGCACGCACTACACCCCCAGAACTCTGTTTAATCTCTGTTTGAGCACCACCCCGGTGGTTTATAGTACTGCCACTGCTGGCCTGAGCTTTCAGTTGCACACTGGCGTACACTTTTGCCGTAGCTCCGCTGCTGCTGCGCACTTCTGCTGTTTCCGACAATAGCCCGGAGGCGTCAATATTGGAGCCACTGGATGAGCGGACCTTCACCATACGGGTGCGGCCTTCAATATCCAACTCAGCACCGCTCGATGCTTCCAATGCTACCTCGGGTGCATCCACCACGCCCTGTATATCGGCTGCACTTGAAGCATCCAGCTCAATCCGGTCTTTATGCTTTAACACATTAAGCATTTCAACTTCAGCTCCGGACGAGGCAGCAATTTTTCGTATATTCGGTGCCGTTATATTTACTTTAAGGTGTGCATCATCTACACTTGTAATATCCAAATCCACCTTCAGTACACCGTTGCTCACCTTCGTCCGTAAATATTCAATGAGGTTATCATCAGCCTCCACCCGAACCGATAACGGCCCGTTGGATACGAATGCTTCTATCCCCTCACTTACTTTTATACTCTCAAAAGAAGAAACATTTCTCGTTTCTGACACAATATTCCCACTGCCTCGCTTGAAACTGCATGCGCTGAACAAAAGCACCATTGAGGCAATCCAGATGGCTGATACTGAATGATGGATAATTTTCATAGTCGCAAAA
>DPFD01000012.1:3299-4003 GCA_003534175.1 Chitinophagaceae bacterium | reverse complement strand
AAATGTTTACCTTCGCATCACCATGAATGAAAAGATAATTATCCTTGATTTCGGCTCTCAATACACCCAACTGATTGCCCGTGTGGTGAGAGACGCCCGGGTATATTGCGAGATTATTCCCTACAATAAACCGATTCATTTTACTCCACACCTGAAGGGCATTATCCTTTCCGGTTCACCCTGTTCCGTAAACGGTGAACAGGCCCCGGAGGTAGATGTGCTGAGCCTGGCAAATCAATTGCCCGTGTTGGGTATTTGCTATGGTGCACAACTTACGGCAAAACAACTCGGTGGTAGGGTAGAAAAAAGTGATAAGCGGGAATACGGCCGGGCGATGTTGTCTGTTAAGCATAACTATAAACTTTTTGCACACATGCATCCTGAATCTCAGGTATGGATGAGCCACAGCGATAGTATTAAGTCATTGCCCGACAATTGCACCATTACCGGAACCACGGAAAGTATCCCGGTAGCTGCCTTTGAACACAACGCACTTCCCCTGTATGGGTTGCAGTTTCATCCTGAAGTATATCACTCCACTGAAGGAAAACAACTGATCCGAAACTTCCTGTATGCTATATGTGGTTGTAGTGGCGATTGGACGCCCGGTCATTTTATTGAAGAATCAGTTGCCGCCCTGAAACACATGCTGAAAGATTCCAAAGTAGTGATGGGATTGAGCGGAGGGGTAGACAGTACCGTTG
>DPFD01000012.1:2508-3265 GCA_003534175.1 Chitinophagaceae bacterium | reverse complement strand
GAGAAAGAACGAATTTGAAGAGGTACTCGAAACATACAAAGCCCTGGGTTTAAATGTTACCGGTGTTAACGCCCGGGATAAATTTTACAAGGCCCTAAAAGGCAAGGCGCTGCCGGAAGATAAACGCAAAGCCATTGGTGCCTGCTTTATTGAAGTGTTTGATGAAGCGGCTCACCGGATTGAAAATATCACCTATCTCGGACAGGGAACCATTTATCCCGATGTTATTGAATCAGTTTCAGTATCAGGGCCATCCGTTACTATAAAATCACACCACAATGTGGGCGGCTTACCCGAAACCATGAAACTGAAACTGGTAGAGCCGCTGCGCAGCCTGTTTAAGGATGAAGTGAGGGCCATTGGTATGGAGCTGGGCATTCCTTCGTCTATGCTTAACCGGCACCCTTTCCCCGGACCTGGACTGGGCATTCGTATCCTGGGTGAGGTTACACCCGAACAGGTACAATTATTGCAGGAAGCTGATTACCTGTATATTGAAGGGTTGAAATCTTATGGATTGTACGACAAGGTATGGCAGGCCGGTACCATCCTGCTACCTGTTAAAAGTGTGGGTGTTATGGGAGATGAACGTACCTACGAATACACCATTGCCCTGAGAGCCGTAACTTCAGTGGATGGTATGACGGCAGACTGGGCACATCTCCCGTACGATTTTATGGCAGATGTTTCCAATAAAATCATCAACCGGGTGAAAGGGATTAACCGCGTTGTGTACGATATCAGCAGCAAACCACCG
>DPFD01000012.1:201-2497 GCA_003534175.1 Chitinophagaceae bacterium | reverse complement strand
GACTAAGTATTTTTTGAGTTTTTGTTTTATTTTTTTGATGGCTTCAGCAACTGCTGTCGCGGGCAACCATGAAAAAGACACCACCGGTAAAACATTTCGTGTGGGGGTGTTTGCACCTGTTTACCTGGATTCAGCGTTTAATGGCAATACCTACAGGTATGGTAAAAATTTTCCCCGATTTACTTTTGCCGGACTGGAATTTATGCAAGGCGCCCAAATAGCACTGGATAGTTNNCGCAACAATTGAAGCCACTTTTTTTGATACACAGTCAAACGATTTCAGCAATCAGTTTAACAGCGAAACTTTTGGTCCGTTCGATTTACTGATTGGGTCGGTAAGGGAAATGGATTACAACCTGCTCGCTGCCCTGGCCAGGAAGAACAACATCCCGTTTGTTTCAGTTACCTACCCCAATGATGGCGGTGTTACCTCCAACCCTTTTTTAATGATTTTAAATGCCACTTTAAAATCTCATTGTGAATCCATATACAGTTATGTGCTGCAGCAATACAGCAGCCATAAAATTATCTTTNNATTGTACCAAATCCGGAACACAGGAAGAACGGGTGATGGAATATTTTCAGTCGTTCAATAGCCCGGATGGGAGTCCGTTAATGGAAATGAATGTAGTGAATATAGATCAGGGGACCGATAAATTACTGTCGGTGTTAGACAGCAACAGGAACAACATCATTGTGGGGGCCAGCTTAGATGAATCCTTTGCCAAACAACTAGGCCGGCAATCTATGCTATGGAATAAAAAGTATAATATCAAACTCATTGGCATGCCCAACTGGGATGGCATATTCAACCTGCGCAATGCAAAAAACAATCCTGATTATCCCGTGTATTTCACCAGCGCCTTTTACAATGCCAAGGATGATGAATACAGTGCAATGCTGGAAAACACTTACCAGCAAAAGTTTAAAATATCCCCTTCCGATTATGCGCAAAAAGGATTTGAAAGCATTGCCGTTTTTGTTAAGATGCTTACAGAACACCCCAACGATTTTATGAGCTACATCAATCATGCTGGCTACAGGGTGTTTACGAACTTCAATTTTAAACCGGTTAAAGTTACCGCCGAGGCAAAAATCCCTGATTACTTTGAAAACAAACATCTGTATTTCATGAAATCGGAAAACGGGAAAATTTCGAGGGCCTGGTAATTACGTTTATGCGTTACAGTAAGTAAATAAAATACCCGACACATAATTATATGCCGGGTTTAAAACAACGCATGCAAACATCCAAACTCTTGTTGAAAGTTTACTAAGCTTCTAAGAAATCAACCACTCCGCTCTCCACATTGTACACACCACCTACAATGCGCAACTTGCCTTCCTGCACCAGCGTACGTATGATTTCACTTTTTTCAGGTATTGCCTTCATTGTCAGCTGCACATGATTCAGTGTTACCTTGTTTACAAATTCGACGTTTGATCCGTTTCGGTTTTCCTGTACAGATGCTTCCACATCAATAGCAGGCTGTACTTTGTGCAACAACCCGGTCAGGCTTCCCATCTCAACTCCGTTGCACGCCCCCACAATAGCACCACATTTAGTATGGCCCAATACCAGGATAATTTTGGTGCCTACTACTTTTGTACCAAACTCCATACTGCCTACGATATCCTCATTCAATATATTACCGGCAATGCGGATACTGAAGATATCCCCCAGCCCCTGATCAAAAATCAACTCTGCAGAAGTACGGGAATCCATACAACTTAAAATAGTGGCAAAGGGAAACTGCCCTTCCTTTGTTTCGTTCACCTGTTGAAGCAGGTTTCTGTTCGCCTTCAGGTTTCTTACAAAACGCTCATTGCCTTCTTTCAAAATTTGAAAAGCCAATTCCGGTGTGAGGCTGCTTTGCGTTTCTTTCGAGTGTGTGTACATGATGAAGATTTTGGGTTTATCTACTGATTTTTAGAGTTGCCGTTGGAGTTTCAATCGCTTCTCCCCGCCGGCTATACAACACTGCAATATAATTTAACTACCCATATTAATAGCATTACTATCTTTTGTAATTGTTAAAATTTCACTAATGAATCATTTACTATTATAACTTACCTTTGTGTAAAGGCTATCAGACNNCCTTCCCCATCAATGAATCGGTATACATCAAAAACCCCGATCATTCAGAAATCGGAAGAAAAATCATCAAGCACGGAATTGACCTGATCAACGATCTTGGCTTTGAGCATTTCACCTTTAAAAAGCTGGCTGTTGAAATCGGCACTACAGAAGCTACCATTTACCGGTATTTTGAAAACAAACACCGCCTGTTATTGT
>DPFD01000012.1:0-173 GCA_003534175.1 Chitinophagaceae bacterium | reverse complement strand
TATCGTTTGCAAAACATGCACGATCCGCGCAGGCAACTGGAAGAGATTATCCATATCCTTACCCACGAACTCCCTGAAAGCAGCGGCGGCCTCGATTACAACAAAAAATTCCTGAACAACATTGTAGTATCCGAAAGCAGCAAGGTATATCTGGTAAAAGAGATTGAAACCAT
>DPFD01000059.1 GCA_003534175.1 Chitinophagaceae bacterium | reverse complement strand
ACTGTAGATAACGTGTGAATCAGGAAGCCAAAGGTATGGAAACAGTGAAAACACTGCCTTTTCCGGGCGAACTTTCTGCTTTAATGGTACCCTGATGGGCCTCAACCATAGTTTTTACATAGCTCAACCCGAGTCCAAACCCTTTTACATTGTGGATGTTCCCTGTATGGGCCCGGTAGAACTTTTCGAAAATCCGGTTCAGGGTTTCTTTGTTCATGCCGATACCATGATCTTCAATGCGGATTTTGAGATATTTGCCTGAATTTGAAGTAGTTAGGTTAATATAGAGGTACTCCGGCTTGGCATATTTTACCGCGTTTTCGAGCAAATTATTTACCAAATTGGTGAAATGCACCTCATCTGCCAGGATGGTATCATTCGTTGCCTGCAGGTTTACGTCCAGTTTGCCCTGTTTTTCCTCCACCTGCAGTTGAATGTTGTTGAGTGCGGTTTGTATCATCTGGTGTGCCGAGCCAGATTTCAGATTCAGTGAAACCTCGTGCTTATCCAACAAGGCGGCCTTCAGGATGGTTTCCACCTGCTTATTCATGCGCTTGTTTTCTTCCTTGATTATCTGGGTGAAATAGGCCGATTTTTCTGAATCCCCCATCACCTTTTCATTGCGCAGCGCATCCACTGCCAGCGAAATCGTTGCCAGCGGCGTTTTAAACTCATGCGTCATGTTGTTGATAAAATCTGACTTGATTTCACTCAACTTCTTCTGCCGCAACAGGGTACGTATGGTGATGAAAAAGGCTGTGAGAATAATAAGGGTGAACAACACCGCCCCTACAATGAACCAGGTAATTTCTCTTAATACAATGGTTTTTTCGTTTGGTACGATTACCACCAGGTATTCCTCGCGCGCAAGGTTTTCGAACATGCTACCCGAAGGTGGGATGAGTGGAATAAGTTGGCGTTTGTTGTTGAAACTGTCGATGTAATGGCGATAGAAATTTTCTGATGCTATTTCATCNNGCAAATTCAAAATCAACATCGTGCAGGAAATTATTGTTGAGTGCCTTTCGGATAACCTCCCTGATTTCTTCCTTTGAATACCGCTGTATCACAGAGGGCCTCAGCAATTCCCGCGGCAACTTTTCAGTGGGGAACAATAACTCCGATTTTTTGGGTAAAGGAATGATGGTATTTTCTTCTACCAGGTATTGGGCAGCTTCCCCCACGGCCCTGATTAAATTGGAACTGAGTTCTTTTTCCTTTACTTCCTTGGCACTTTGCAACCACAGGTACTGAAAAAATATGAGCCCCAGCAGCGACAGTAATATAAATAAGGTAATTAAAGGGAAAGCTCTTTTCATGCAATGCCGGTATTGGTTGCGTTCTGCAAATTTAGGGGGAGGCTGAGTTTAAATGCGGTGTACAGCTTTTTTTATTCCATTTTTAACGTCCACATCTAACTGAAGCGTCTTAATTTTATGTGTGTTTGTTCAGGTAATAAAATTAAAACAAATATGAGCACATTGATGAGTGGCGGACTTTTAGTGGCAGATCCTTTTCTGAAGGATGAAAATTTCATGCGTTCTGTGGTTTTACTCTGCAGGCACACGGAGGAAGGAAGTTTTGGTTTTGTACTCAATAAAAAACTGGATGTTACGGTAGATGAACTGCTGGCTGAAATGGAAGGATTGAAATTAACGGTATATCAGGGCGGACCGGTGCAATTAGATACTGTACATTATATTCATCAATATCCTGATTTGATTCCCGACAGTCATTTACTCACCGATACCGTTTGCTGGGGCGGCAACTTCCAACAACTCACCCAACACCTTAAGAACGGAACCATCTCCCCATCCAAAGTGAAATTTTTTCTGGGGTACAGCGGCTGGGAGGCCGGACAACTGGAGAAGGAAATGGAAGAACGCAGCTGGGCAACCACTACGGGTACACGAAAATTAATTTTCAACACTACACCCGAAGCACTTTGGAGAAACACCATGCTGCACATGGGCGGTGTGTACGAACAAATGGTGAATTATCCGATTGACCCTCAGCTGAACTAACTTCCTGCTACCAATGAAATACGGTAACTTCATCCCTCAAAACCACCCGGCTTGTTATACCGCATTCTAAAATTTCCTGCTAAACTGGCATTCCTATTTTACTGCAGATTTCTTTACGTGAACCGGCCCGAGCTGCTGCAATCCAATGGTCCGCTGCTGATTGCCGCGAATCATCCCAACTCTTTTTTAGATGCCATTGTAATTGCTACTTTGTTTAAAAAGCCTGTGTATTCACTGGTTCGGGGAGATGTATATACCAACCGGTTCTATGCCCTCCTGCTGAATGCACTGAATATGATGCCGGTATACCGCCTTTCTGAAGGCGCTGAAAATTTGCAGGAAAACTACAGCACCTTCGAAAAATGCAGGCAGGTATTCCGCAACAACGGAATTGTTTTAATTTTCAGTGAAGGACGCTGCATCAACGAATGGCACCTGCGCCCGCTCAAAAAAGGAACGGCCCGTCTGGCCTTCAGCTGTTGGGAAGAAGGCATCCCCCTTCGTGTACTCCCTACCGGTATTAACTTCAGCAGCTTCAGAAAATACGGAAAAAATATCCATCTGCTGTTCGATGAACCCTTCGAAAACGAATTAGCCCACGAAACCAATAAAGCCCGGGGTATTGCTGCACTGAATCAGCGCCTGCAATCATCCCTTGAAAAAATAGTGTACGAAATCAGTCCGGATGACAAGGAAAAGGCAGCACAACTGTTCAACAATCCCCGGCAGCAAAAACTTCGTGTAGCCCTTGCCGTTCCAGCATGGATCGGGTGGATAGCACACGCCCCTCTCTATTACCCGCTCCGCTGGCTCGTTACCGCCAAATGGAACAACGACCACTTTGATTCCATCATGGTGGGCGGCTTGTTTGTGGCCTATCCGTTTTATCTGCTGCTGGTGAGTTTCATCGCTTTCTCCTGCACCCAATCCGCTTTGGCATGGATGCTTCTGCTGATATTACCACTCTGTGCCAGGGCATTATTGTGGTGGAAACGGCCTGTGTAGGTTGTTGAACGTTTCCCCAGGTAAACATCATCCCCAAAAAAAATGCCCCGCATCAGCGAGGCATCTTTTAAATTATCTGTTGAATAACCCTTACAACTCTTTAGCACCTTCCACCAGTACGGTAGTACGGTTGTTCAGCACTTCCACAAAACCACCCTGAATAGAATAAGAAGCCGTTGCACTTTTATCTTTCAGGATTTTCATGTTCCCGGCTTTCAACGCGCTCACCAGCGGAGCGTGCTTATCCAGCACTTCAAACAACCCGCTGATGCCCGGCAACTGAACACCGAACACTTCGCCGCTGAATATCTTTTTTTCAGGAGTTAATATTTCTAAGGTCATAATTTTCTGTTGAGATAGTGAAAACATCCGCACAGGTAAAGCATATCATTATGCCTTCGCTGCTTCCATCAGTTTTTTACCTTTTTCAATCGCATCTTCCAGTGTACCTACCAGGTTGAAGGCTGCTTCCGGATACTCATCCACTTCACCATCCATGATGGCATTGAAACCGCGAATGGTATCTTCCATTGAAACCAGTACTCCTTTCAAACCGGTAAATTGCTCAGCCACAAAGAACGGCTGACTCAGGAAACGCTGTACTTTACGCGCACGGGATACTACCAGTTTATCTTCGTCACT
>DPFD01000166.1:1572-7546 GCA_003534175.1 Chitinophagaceae bacterium | reverse complement strand
GCCGACGATACTGACAATCTCACCCTTTTCAATCTGAATATCCACTCCCCGGAGCACTTCAAGGTTGCCGTACTTTTTGGTAATTCCCGTAGCTGCTAACATGTGCCGAAAATAGTGAATAATGCGCATCCATCGTACTTCCGGAACACAATGTAAAAATTGTAACAATATGATAGGAAAAACACATTTGGTTATTTCGTACGGAATTTTACATTTGCAAAAATTAAACCTTTCATCTTATGTTTTGGACACGNNGAAGATGCACCATGGCCTGCAACCAAGGATGAATTGATTGACTACAGCATCCGCAGCGGTGCCCCCATTGAGGTGATTGAGAACCTGCAGGAACTCGAAGATGAAGGAGAGATCTATGAAGGCCTCGAGGATATCTGGCCCGATTATCCCAGTCAGGAAGACTTCTTCTTCAATGAAGACGAATATTAATACATTGTATATGTAAACAAAAAGCCGTTCTGAAGAACGGCTTTTTTATTGGCATGCAAGAGAACTTACATTTTTTCTACTACAGCTGGCGTTACTCCAATCATACTGAACCCGCCATCATGATACAGGTTCTGCATCGTTACCATACGGGATAAATCAGAAAACAGCGATACGCAATAATTCGCGCAATCCTCTGCACTGGCATTTCCCAGCGGACTCATCTTTTCAGCATAATCAATAAATCCGTCGAAACCCTTCACCCCGCTTCCGGCAGTGGTACGCGTAGGCGATTGAGAAATGGTATTCACCCTCACTTTTTTCTTCACTGCATAATGATACCCGAAACTCCGGGCAATGCTTTCCAGCAGGGCTTTGGCATCTGCCATCTCACTGTAATCCGGGAATACCCGCTGTGCGGCTATATAGGTTAAGGCGATAACACTACCCCACTCGTTCAGCGCATCTTTACGCATGCAGGTGGCCAGTACACGGTGTAAACTCGTGGCTGATATATCAAGGGTTTTGGCATTGAAACCATAATCCAGTTCAGTATATGCTTTTCCTTTGCGCACGTTCAGGCTCATTCCAATGGAATGCAGCACAAAATCAAATCCACCGCCAAAATGTTCCATGGACTGATCAATCAGTTTATCTACATCCTCCTGGCTGCTTACATCACAGGGGATTACCACCGCACCGGTTTGATCGGCCAGTTTCTGAATCTCGCCCATCCGCATGGCTACAGGTGCATTGGTGAGCACAATGGAAGCCCCGGCCTCTACACATTTCAATGCAGTAATCCAGGCAATGGAGCGTTCGTCCAGTGCGCCAAAAATAATTCCTTTCTTTCCTTTCAATAATTGAGGTACCATACTATAAAATTTAGGTAAAAATAAGCAATAGCTGACAACCGGATTCAGGTTCATGTATTCATCATCTCACGCGCATTTTCCAGAGCTGCCGCCGAAGGTTGTTCGCCACTCAACATCTGAGCAATGGCCTTGATGCGTTCTTCCGGACCGAGTACACGAATGCCCGCTTCCACCACCTCTCCCTTCATCGATTTGAATACAAAGAAATGTTTATGTGCCCGGGCTGCAATCTGTGGCTGATGGGTAATGGCAATCAACTGATGGGCATCGCTCATTTCCTCCATCACCATCGCAACCTGCCGTGCCGCCTCGCCGCTGATACCGGTATCAATTTCATCAAATACCAGCGTAGGCAACTGCAGCTTACCGGCAACCAACGATTTTATGCTCAGCATCAAACGGCTCAGTTCACCCCCACTCGCCACTTTGCCCAATGGCTCAAAGCCCGCCTCCACAGCACCCGTGCCCACATTGGCATTGAATAAAAACCGTATACTATCGGTACCGTGTACACGTAAAGTGCCGGGCTCTACCGCTACTTTCAACCGGGCATTGGGCATTCCCACCCGTTTCAACAACTGGTTTACATTCGTTTCAAAGGAAGCCACGCACTGCTGACGATTTTTAGAAATGCGTGCAGCCGTTTGTACAGCCTGCTTTTCCTGCACCACTATATCAGCCTTCAATTGCTGTAAATTATCGGATGACTGATCGAGCAACGCTAATTTGCCTCTCAAATCAGCCTGTATGTTCAGCAACTCATCGGTGCTTTGCACGCCATGCTTCTTCAACAATTTATATCCGATGCCTATCCGCTCATTCAGCCAATCCATACGTTCAGGCTGATAACTCACGCTGTCTGATAAACGCTCCATATCTCCCGCAATATCCTCCACCTCAATGGCTGCTGATTTCAATCGTGCGCACAACGGGGATACTCCCGGAAAAACCGATTCCAACTGCAGCAGTTTCTGCTGTATTGATTTTAACTGCTGCACCAGAGGCTGTTCGCCATCACTCATCGCCGCTACGGCCCCCGAAAGCACCTGCTGAATATGCCCGGCATTGGATAAGGTATTCAGTTCCGCATCCNNTCCAGCTCCTGCTCTTTCAAATCAACCGATTCGAGTTCCTGCAACAAATAGGAATGATAATCCCTTTCTTTTTCTGCAGTCGCCTGCGCAGCCAGCAGGGCGTCATATCTGGTACGCGTTTCCGTTAGTAAATGAAACTCTTCCTGTAACTGCTGCAACAACGCGGCGTTACCTGCCAGCGCATCCAACACCGAACGCTGAAAAGATTCCGTAGCAATGCCCTGTCCGTCGAACTGCTGATGCTGATCCACCAACAGGCTTCCCAACTCTTTCAGCATAGTCAGGTTCACGGGCGTATCGTTTACAAAACTCCTCGACTTTCCACCGGTTAACAGTTCGCGCCGAATGATCATCTCCTCGCCTTCATCCATTTCATGTTGCTGCATCCATGCGGCTACCTTCTCATCCTGCAAACGAAACACTCCTTCAATCACACATTTTCCCTTGTGGTGCATCAGCACCGACGCATCGGCACGTTCACCCAATATTAAACTCAGTGCCCCCATTAAAATACTTTTTCCCGCACCGGTTTCTCCGGTGATGATGTTGAGATGATTTCCAAAATCAACCTCCACCTCCCGGATAATGGCATAGTTTCTTATGTACAGTTTCATTAACATCTTCGGCAAATTATACAAATTGTGTACACACCAGCACAGTTGATAAAAAAAACGTTGTTCAACGGTGAAAAGGACATAAAAAAAGCTGCCTGTTTAGGCAGCCTTATGGAATGATGTATGGGAAATTATTTTACTTCAATCGAGTCGTTCAAATCGGCATCCACCAAAATCCGTCCGCAGTTTTCGCAACCCATTACCTTCTTGTGCAGTTTAATTTCACTTTGCTTCTGGGGCGGAATAGCATGGAAACATCCTCCGCAGCTGTCACGCTCAATAGGCACTACCGCCAAACCATTGCGGAAATTATTACGGATACGGTCGTAACTCAGCAGCAGGCGATCTTCCACCTGTGCACGAGCTTCTTCCATTTCTTTGGCATACTCTTTTTCCTCTTTCTCGGTTTCTTTGATAATTTTTTCAAGTTCAGATTTCTTGGCTGCCAGGTTACCTTCTTTTGCCGCTACTGCTTTTTTGGCCAGCTCCAGTTGCTTGGCTTTTTCAGCCATGTCTTCTGTAGCATCCTTAATATTCTTCTCTGCTAACTTTTCTTCGAGTGTTTGTGTTTCAATTTCTTTGTTGATGGCCTCAAACTCACGGTTGTTCTTTACATTCTCACTTTGCTTTTCGTACTTTTTAATCAGCGCCTGAGCTTCCTTAATGATTTCCTTTTTCTGCTCAATAAATTCCAGCACACCGTTAATCTCTTCTTCAATACGTGTTTGACGAGCATGCAATCCTTCAATCTCATCTTCAAGGTCTTTTACCTCCATAGGTAATTCTCCCTTCAGGATGCGGATTTCGTCCATCTTACTGTCGATTTTCTGGAGGCGAATCAGTGAAACCAGTTTTTCTTCTATTGAAAATTCTTTTACAGCCATAACAAGATTTTGTTTTTTATTGAGCAGGCATTGGTACAAACCCCGACATCGTTGTGTCACTCACTTGTACCGCATACCTTTACGCAGCAAGTATCAGGTGGTGTAACAGACAGGATTTGTGCTTACGCCTGTTTTAAGGACGGCAAAGTTAGGGAATTTAATGCTTAATTGTTCAGCCAGTAAATCAATGGTAAATTGTTCGCTTTCATAATGCCCTACATCGGCCAGCAACAATTGCCCAACGGCGTCAAAAAACTCGTGATATTTAATATCTGACGTTACATAAGCATCTGCTCCTGAGGCAATTGCGTTACCTAGTAAGAACTGTCCGGCTCCCCCGCAAATGGCAATTTTTCGCACCTCCGGCTTCACAATCGGGGTATGCCTTACCACCGGAGTACCGAAAACCTTTTTCAGCCGTTGTAAAAACCCCGCCGCATCCTCCGGTTCGGGCAACGTTCCAATCATGCCACTCCCTACTTCCTGATGAACATTCAACAGTTCATGGAGGTAATAAGCCACCTCTTCATACGGATGGTTAGCGTGCATCGCTTCCAGCACCTGCTTTTTATTCCATACCGGAAACATAACCTCNNGCTCCACCCGATGTTCCTGGGCGGTGAATCGTTCATGCCTGTTCCCGAGGTACGGATTGGCATCTGGCCCCGCTTTGAAGGTTCCCTGTCCTTCCAGGGAAAAGGAACACTCCGAATAATTACCTATTTCTCCGGCTCCTGCATCAAACAGAGCCTGCAACAGGGCTTCACGGTGTTCAACCGGCACGAATACGGTCAGTTTTAAGAGTTGCCCGGTTTTCGGACTCAAAATCTTGGTATCCTGTAACCCCAGCTTTTCGGCAATGCGGGCATTCACCCCGTGATGCACATTGTCCAGGTTGGTATGTATAGCATAAATGGCTACATCGTGTTTTATAGCGCGGATAATGGTTTCTTCCACATACCCGGAACCGGACAATTTTTTCAACCCTTTGAACACAATGGGATGGTGAGATACAATCAGGTTGCATCCCCGTTGCACGGCTTCATCAATGGTTTGCGGCAAGGTATCCAGCGTAACCAGCACACCAGTGCATGGCCAATCCATTTTTCCGGTTATCAATCCGGCATTGTCGTAGGACTCCTGTAACATGGGCTGAGCTAAGCGCTCCAGATGGTGGACTATATCCTTTACATACATAAGAATGATTTTCGGTGCTATCCGGCCGGATAATAATTATATACTATATATCGTTTCTGTATACAGGTTTCAAATTTAAGAGAAACTTGTAAACCTGCCTTTTAAATCAGCGTGTATGAATTTTCAATTACAATTTGTACATTGCTATACTTTTTTAAAGTAACCCCATGCATAGAAAACAAACAACATTTACTTTGTTTGGTTTTAAATTTCCGGCGTTTACCACCAGGGTATTCCTGAGCGTATTCATCTTAGCCGGTGTGATTGCCATGACGGGTTGTAAAAAAATCATTGAAGATATTCAGCGCAACTGGGCGGAAGATTACTTTGAGGATAACATCATGGAACGCAACTTCCGCATTACCTATGCCCACAACGGCACAGACGATATCACCTCATTATACAACGGATATACCTTTGTATTATATAAAAACACCTTTTACGACGGACCGTTAACCGCCACCAAAGACGGTATTACGTACAACGGTACCTGGGCCTGTAATGAAGATTATGGCAAACTCACCATTCAGCTTACTCACCCCGATCCTGCAGGTTCAGGCATCAACTTTTTAACTCGTTCCTGGCGGTTTACCCGCAAGGCTATCCCGGTGCTGGAATTTGCACCCTGGGGCAGTTCCCAGCNNGATTAAATTTTTTCTCCCCCTTCACACAATATTCTGCCTGGAATTGTGTTATTACAGAGCCGACTTATCCCCGGCCATCCAATCATTCATAAAAACCAAACCATGGCTCTTCGAAACCTGGCAAAAACCAGCGTTCTGGTAATCATTTTAGTTTGCGCTAAGTTTGCTTCGAATGCTCAGTTACGTGCAGATTTTTCTGCCAGCACCGTATCAGGATGCGCTCCG
>DPFD01000166.1:686-1509 GCA_003534175.1 Chitinophagaceae bacterium | reverse complement strand
CTGTAACATATTTTAACCCCGGGCAATATACTGTTCGGTTATTTGTGCAAAACGACAGTGGCCAGGATTCCCTGGTACGTACTCAGTATATCACCGTGTATGCCTTGCCGGCCATCAATTTTACCGCCAACACCACCGCGGGATGTTACCCCTTGCCCGTTCAGTTTACCGATGCCACACAACCCGGTTCGGGCACCATCACCAACTGGATATGGGATTTCGGGGATGGACTATCAGATAATCAGCCCAATCCGTTGCATACTTATACGGCACAGGGCATTTACAACGTTTCATTGCTTGTTACGAACAGTTTCGGTTGCAGTAACACCATTACCCGGCCACAATACATCAACGTATCTACCGGAGTAATTGCCGGATTTACGCATTCAGACCCTACCAGCTGTTTTGCCCCGTCCAGTATAAATTTTCAGAACAACTCAACGGGAACGGGTACACTCACTTACCACTGGGATTTTGGCGATGGCAATACATCCACAACAGAAAACCCTTCGCATACATACACCACCAATGGAAGCTATACTGTGAAACTGGTGGTACGCAACAGCAATGGTTGCGCTGATTCATTGGTGATGAATAATACCATTGTCATCGGACATCTGCAATCAGGCTTTAGTTTTCCTGCCACTATTTGCGCAGGGTCACCGGCAGCATTTACCAATACCACTACACCCGTAGGAGCTGATGCCACATGGGATTTTGGTGATGGAACTACCTCTACCCAAAACAACCCTTCAAAAACCTATACCAACCCCGGAACCTATACCGTGCAACTGGTTGTAAGTTCCGGTGGTTGCAGTGATAC
>DPFD01000166.1:0-645 GCA_003534175.1 Chitinophagaceae bacterium | reverse complement strand
CCGGTTTCATCTTGTAGTGTACCCCTTACCGTTCAGTTCACCAATACCAGCACACAGGCAATAACCTACAACTGGAATTTTGGCGACGGCACTACCTCTACTGCAGTGAACCCTTCACATACGTATCTCTCAGAAGGTACCTATACGGTAACGCTTACCGCTACCAATGCCAATGGATGTACCGACAGAGTTACACAACAGGAATTGGTGAACATCAGTCTGCCTTCAGTGAGCATTAATGATTTGCCACAGGAAGGTTGTGCCCCGCTTACATGGACCTTCACCTCGCAAGTAAATTCAACCGATCCGGTGGCCTCATACCTTTGGGATTTTGGAGACGGAACTACCAGCACCGATGAAACCCCAACGCATACATTTGCTTCGGGCATGCATGATATCACGCTAATCATTACCACTGCACAGGGTTGCAGAGATACGGTAGTAGTTCCGCAAGGTATCCGCGCCGGTGACCGTCCGATTACCGGATTCACCGCCACACCACGTGTTACCTGTGCCTGGCAGGCCATCCTGTTTACAGATACTACTATCGGTAACGTGGATCGCTGGTTATGGGATTTCGGAGATGGCGGATCATCTGTATTACAGAATCCTGAACATAAATACCGGGATACCGGCTCCTTTGAC